>NZ_QQAO01000009.1:0-162987 GCF_003349855.1 Curtobacterium sp. AG1037
CACCCGACCGGATCGCCGACCAGAACACCTGCTGCTGCTCGCGAAGAAACACCCCACGCCACCACCTCGAACTCAAGGTGTTGCAACCACCCCCTGACGCCAAGACCGGGGAATGCGACGTCTTCTGCTCCATCGTCGCTTCGGAACCGTGCCCGTCCCGGAGCCGCGCCCGTGCCGGAACCGCGCCTGCCGCGTGTCAGCGCCGGACGAGCACCGTCCCCGCGATGCGGTCGTGCGCACCCCGGCTGTCCCGGTCGATGATGAGCGCCGGCACCACGATGCACAGCAGCAGCGTCCGGACCACCGGGCGCCACACACCCACGTACCCGCCGCGGATCGGCACGACCCGCAGCCCGACGCACAGGTGCCCGAACGACCCCGAGAACGTGCAGATGAACAGCACCTGCAGGACCGCGAAGATGGCGAGCTGGATCCAGGTGTGCGTGATGTCCCCGGACCCTGCGACCGGCGACCAGACACCGGTCACGAACGCCACGAGGTCCGCGAGCACACCGTCGATGAGCAGCGCGACGATGCGTCGGCCGATGCGACCGACGCTCCGCGGCCCCTCCTCCGGCAGACCGAGGTCCTTCCCGGGCCACCCGTCCGGGTGCGCGCCACCGGCGTTCGGGGCGGCGGCGGAGGGCGGAGTGGTGCTGGGAGCCATGCCTCCAGCGTAGGCGACCCCCGGGACGTAACACGCGCGAAACAATGCAGTCATGTCCGGGAAACTCGGTGTCAATAGCCTCGTCGGAGGGTGCACCCGGTGGCACTCGAAGACATCCCCCATACCCCCAGGAGATCGACACACATGTTCAGCGATTCCTCCGAGGTGCTCGCCTTCATCAAGGACACGGACGTCAAGTTCCTCGACATCCGGTTCACGGACCTGCCCGGTGTCCAGCAGCACTTCAACATCCCGGCGTCGACGGTCGACGAGGACTTCTTCTCCGTCGGCCAGCTCTTCGATGGTTCGTCGATCCGCGGCTTCGCATCGATCCACGAGTCGGACATGCAGCTCATCCCGGACGTGACGACGGCGTACATCGACCAGTTCCGCGCCGAGCGCACGCTGATCATGATCTTCGACATCTACAACCCGCGGAACGGCGAGATCTACGGCCGTGACCCGCGCCAGGTCGCCAAGAAGGCCGAGAAGTACCTCGCCTCGACCGGCATCGCGGACACCGCGTTCTTCGCCCCCGAGGCCGAGTTCTACATCTTCGACGACGTCCGCTACTCGGTCACCCAGAACAAGTCGTTCTACTCGGTCGACTCCGAGGAGGGCGCCTGGAACACCGGCCGCGAGGAAGAGGGCGGCAACCTCGCCAACAAGACCCCGTACAAGGGCGGCTACTTCCCGGTCTCCCCGGTCGACAAGACCGCTGACCTGCGCGACGACATCACGCTCAAGCTGATCGAGGCGGGCTTCGAGCTCGAGCGCTCGCACCACGAGGTGGGCACCGGCGGCCAGCAGGAGATCAACTACAAGTTCGACACGATGGTCCACGCCGCGGACGACATCCTGAAGTTCAAGTACATCGTCAAGAACACGGCCGACCAGTGGGGCAAGGTCGCCACGTTCATGCCGAAGCCGCTCTTCGGCGACAACGGTTCGGGCATGCACACCCACCAGTCGCTCTGGAACGACGGCAAGCCGCTGTTCTACGACGAGAACGGCTACGGCGGCCTCTCCGACCTCGCACGCTGGTACATCGGTGGCATCCTCAAGCACGCCCCGGCGCTGCTCGCGTTCACCAACCCCTCGATCAACTCGTACCACCGCCTGGTGAAGGGCTTCGAGGCCCCGGTCAACCTGGTCTACTCGGCCGGCAACCGCTCCGCCGCGATCCGCATCCCGATCACGGGCACGAACCCGAAGGCCAAGCGCATCGAGTTCCGCGCGCCGGACGCCTCGGGCAACCCGTACCTCGCCTTCGCCGCGCAGCTGATGGCGGGCCTCGACGGCATCCAGAACCGCATCGAGCCGCACGAGCCGGTCGACAAGGACCTCTACGAGCTCCCCCCGGAGGAGGCCAAGGGCATCCCGCAGGTGCCGGGCTCCCTCGACGAGGCGCTCGAGGCGCTCGAGGCGGACCACGAGTTCCTCACGAAGGGCAACGTCTTCACCGAGGACCTCATCCAGACGTGGATCGACTACAAGCGCGAGAACGAGATCCTCCCGCTCGCGCAGCGTCCGCACCCGTTCGAGTACGAGCTGTACTTCGGCGTCTGATCCGCAGGTCCAAGGGCCCCGCACCGAGACTCGGTGCGGGGCCCTTCTGTGTGCCGGCGCTTACCGTCCGGCAGGTGGTACACGGAGGCGACCCAGCCTGGAGGCGCGGGGCGGCCTGGCGGACGCACGCCGCGCCTCCAGGCCGGTCGCCATGTGCGTTCCTGCCCATAGCACCCGTTATGGGATGCCGAATCGCGCATTGCAGGCCGGGAGGAACGACCCACCTTGCGCGGATCGGCCTCCCACGCGCGGAACGGCACCCGACGCGCGGGACGGCACCGCGCGCACCCCGCGCGCCGCGCGCGCCGCACGCACGCCAGCGCGCACGAAGACGGGGCCCGCGCCGGCCCGGCACGGGCCCCGTCTCGGGGCGGTGGACGCCTAGCGCGCCGTCGCCAGCACGTCGGCGGCACCCGCCGCGGGGCTCACGGGTGCACCCGTGACCGGCGTGGGACGTCCCAGGGAACGGACGGACCACCCCGCCTGGACCCAGTCGGCGACCGGGAGGCAGTTGCGGGCGTCGATGACCGCGCGACGGCCGACGAACGCGCCGAGGGCGACCGGGTCGGCGCCGGTGATGTCGTCCCACTCCGTCAGGACGAGGACGACGTCGGCACCCTCGACCGCGGCCTCCTTCGACCCGGCGTACGTCAGGGTCGGGAAGGAGCGGCGGGCGGTCTCGTTCGCCTCCGGGTCCCAGAGCGTGACCTGGGCGCCCCGCAGGTGCAGGGCGGCCGCCACGTTGAGTGCTGGCGAGTCGCGGACGTCGTCGGTGAGGGGCTTGAACGCCGCGCCGATGACCGCCACGCGACGGTTGAGGACGGACCCGCCGAGGGAGTCGATCGTCATGTCGATGACCCGCTCGCGCTGGCCCATGTTGATCTCGTCGACCTGCTGCATGAGGCCGACGACCCGGCCGGCACCGAGCTCGTTCGCGCGGTGCATGAGCGCGCGGATGTCCTTCGGCAGGCAGCCGCCACCGAAGCCGAGCCCGGCGTTCAGGAACTTCCGGCCGATGCGGGCGTCGTGGCCGAGGGCGTCCGCGAGCGTCGTCACGTCGGCGCCGGTGATGGCGCACATCTCGGAGATCGCGTTGATGAACGAGATCTTCGTCGCGAGGAACGCGTTGGCGCTGACCTTCACGAGCTCGGCGGTCGCGAGGTCGGTCGTGATGACCGGGGTGCCCTCGGCGATCGGTGCGGCGTAGACCTCGCGGATCACGGCGTCGGCCGCGGCGGAGGCACCACCCCAGACCAGGCGGTCCGGGTGCAGGGTGTCGTCGACGGCCTTGCCCTCGCGGAGGAACTCGGGGTTCCAGATGAGCTCGGCGTCGATCCCGCTGGGTGTGAACTCGCGGACGATGCCGCGCAGACGCTCGGCGGTGCCGACCGGGACGGTCGACTTGCCGACGATGAGCCCCGGGTGGGTGAGGTGCTCGGCGACGCCGCGGGTGGCGCTCTCGACGTAGGACAGGTTGGCGGCGTGCGAACCGGCCTTCTGCGGGGTGCCGACGCAGACGAAGTGGACGTCGGCGGCAGCGACGGCCTCGGCGATCGAGGCGGTGAAGCGGAGCTTGCCGGTGGCGACGTGCTTCGTGATGAGCTCGGGCAGGCCGGGCTCGTAGAACGGGACCTCGCCGGCGGACAGTGCCGCGAGCTTCGCGGGGTCGACGTCCACGCCGATGGTCTCGAAGCCCATCTCGGCCATGGCCGCCGCGTGGGTGGCGCCGAGGTACCCGGTGCCGATGACGCTGATCACCGGTGCGGGACGGGTGTCGGCGGACGGGGTGCTTTCCTTCTTCGGAGCGGTCACTTCGAGACCTCCTGCAGGTCGTAGTCGATGTCGTTGCGTGCGATGCCCTTGACGAACGTCGCGAGGCTGTCGGCGCGGGAGTCGAGGCGCCAGTCGTTGGTGGTCCTGGTGCCGTCGACGATGGTCGTGGCGACCTGGCTGAAGTACGCGAAGCCGATGATGTCCCGGTTCGCGGGGTCCGCCAGCGCGTCGAACAGCGAGGTGATCCACTGGGACTTCTGACTGTCGGTCACGGTGCCGCCGGTCTCGGTCGCGCCGATCTCGTTGAGGACGATGCCCTTGCCCGGGGCGATCTTCCGGATCTGCGCGAGCGTGGCACCGAAGGTCGTCTGGAACGTCGGCTGTTCGGTGGCGGTGCGGTAGTAGCCGGACATCCCGACCCAGTCGACGTACTGCGCGCCCGGGTAGTACTGCCCCATGTAGTCGAGCGTCTGGTACTTCGGGTTGCCGAGCTTGTCGATGCGCGAGGGCGACCAGTTCCAGATGACGTAGTCGTTCGCCCCGTTCGCCTGGAAGACGTTCCAGACGTGCTGCCACATCGCGACGTAGGAGCCGGCGGCGTTCTGTTGCTTCGTCCCCTCGGACCAGTTGTACCAGGAGCCGTTCATCTCGTGGTCGAGCCGGATGACGAGCGGCATCCCGTTCGCCTTGAGGTCCTGGGCGTACTTCGTCAGGTAGGCGTCGAACTTGCCGGAGACGACGTCCTGGTTCGTGTAGCCCGGCACGAAGGCCTGGTCGTTGCCGGTCTTCGCGGGGACGGTCTCCCACGTCATCATCGGCAGGCGGCCGTTCGCCCACGAGCGCTGGACCGCGGTCTGGTTGAAGTCCTGGTCGAAGCCCTGGAAGAACCCGACCATGTTCGTGGCCTTGCCGACCTCCTGCGAGACGCGGTCGTACTCGGACCAGTTGAACGGCGCCTGCGTCGTGTACAGCCCGTACCACCGGGACTGCTGCTCGAGGACCTGCGCCTTGGACGGGGTGCTGATCGGCTCGGTCGTCACCGGGTCCTTCGAGGGACCGGTGTTCGGCGCGGCGGCGTTCCCACCGTGCGCGCCGTCAGAACCGGAGCCGGAGCCGCCGGTCCCGGAGCCGGAGCCGGAGCCGCCCTTCTTCCCCGCAGCCGCAGCCTGAGCCGCTGCCGCGGCGGACCCGGCAGCGGCGCTCTTCGCAGCACCGAGGTCGGACTGCAGCGAGGCGATCTGCTGCTTGAGCTTCGCGATCTCCTCGGCGCGGGAGCCGGCCTGGGCGCTGGACGAGTCGAGCTTGCCCTGGAGCGCCCAGACCTGCTTCTGCGCTGCCGTGAGCTTCGTCTGCAGCTCGGTCGCGGAGACCTTCTTCGCGGCGGGCGGCGTGACACCGAGCGCCTCGCTGACGGCGGTGGAGACCGGACCGGAGGGCGACACCCACACGGTCCAGGTGATGAGACCGAGGACGAGGACGATCGCGGTCGTCCCGATCGCGGTGCGACGGGCGTGCTTGCTGGACTGGGCCCACCACGTGCTGGTGGATCGGATGAGGTCAGACAATGAGGAACGCCTCCAGGGCGAAGATCGCGAACCCGATGCAGTACGGGATCGCCGCGTAGGGGTTGTAGCGACGGGTCTTCGTCGGGGTGGGTCGGGCGGCGGACGACGCGGTACCGGCCGGAGCAGCGGCGGCGGCCGCGCGCCGGGTGGTCAGGACGGTCGCGGTCGACCCGGTGGCGGTGCCCGGGAGTGTTCCGGACCCCGTGGCACCGGACGCCGTCTCCGTGCCGAAGATCTCGTCGAAGGCTCGGTCGGCCGCGGCCTGGTCGGGGTCGACGGCCGCCGGCAGGGCCGCGTCCACGGGGCTCACCGGAGCAGAGCCGAGCGCGCCCTGGGGCTGCGCCGGGTCCTCCTCCATCGGCCCGCCGGCGTAGGCACCGGCCCGGGTCCCCCAGCCGGACGCGTGCGCCAGGCGGAAGAAGCCGATGAGCCGGATCGGCATGAGGAAGAACGTCGACACGATGATGAACATCGGCAGGCGGAAGAAGTCACTCGGCTTCTCGGCGAGGTGGCGCATCTGCCGGATCGCCATGCTCAACACGCTCGACACGACCATCAGGCCGGCGACGTAGAGGAAGCCCGTCGAGAAGCCGTACTGCTGCAGGATGCCCTGGTACAGGTTCTCGCCCTGCCCGGTCAGCCCGCGGTAGATCCAGCCGGCGATGACGCCGAACAGCATGAACGGCAGGATGATGTCGGTCAGGAAGAAGACCGCAAGGATCGGCGCGTGGCCGAGCATCCACGGCAGCATCCGCAGCGTGTTGTACTGCGAGCCGCGGGCCCAGCGGAGCTGCTGCTTGAAGAGCTTCTTCACCTGCAGCGGGGCGTCCGTGTACACGAGCGACGTGTACTGGTAGACGGTCCGGAAGCCCTCCTTGAGCGTCAGGTTCGTCAGCGTCCGGTCGTCGGACACCTCGAGGAACACGCCCATGAACTTCTCGTGCATGAACCGGTCCATGACCCGGACGAGGATGCTCCGGCGGAACGCGATGGTCCGTCCGGGCAGGCAGCCGATCTGGCCGAGGACGCTCTGCGCGGGCATCGAGTACAGCGCGCGGGAGTTCTCGAGCCAGTCCGCCCAGCGGGTGATCCACGAGCGCGTCGGTTCGAGGATGCGCTGGCGGGTGGTCACGCCACCGACCGAGTCGTCGGCGAAGGGCTTGAGGAGCTCCTCGAGCGTGCCGTCGGTCCAGACGGTGTCGGAGTCGACGAGCACGGTGATGTCGCCGGTGGACATCTCGGTGCCGACCTTGACCGCGTTGCGCTTGCCCGGGATGGGCGTGTGGGTCCAGCGGACGAGTGGGGCGAACTCGTCGCAGACCGCCTCGAGCGCGGCGTTCCGGGCGCCGTTGATCACGACGATGATCTCGCCGGGGCGCTGCTCGACCATGCGGCCGATCACGTCACGGAACAGGTCGATCGGCTCGTCCACCACGGGGACGACCACGCTGGTCGTGCCGGTGAAGGTGCCGGTGTAGGGGCGGTAGCGGGCGGACAGGACGACCTTGAGCAACCAGAGCAACCAGATCACCGCGGAGTACACGGCGAACAGGTAGAACTCGGGATGCCCTTCGACCATCTGCCGGATCTGCAGAATGAAGGTGAACATCGATCCCTGCTTCAACGTTCGAGGTGGGGATTCCGCTCCATCGAGGAACCTTGGGCCGGTTCGGGTGACCTCATTGAGACAGAACCTGGACGTCCTCGCAACGCGTCCCCCGTCCGGGGGCATTTCCGGCAGGTTACGGGGTACATGAATGTCCTCCTCTTGAGGTCGCACCCGTGTCCGCACTGCTGCTGACAGCAACAGGGTGGACCGGTCCACGCGGGCGGCACGTCACGACGTGGTCGCCAGACGACCGGGAGGCACGGTGCACCTCGACGAAGAACCCCCGGTCAGCAGGTGGTCACCCCTGTTCGGGGGTATCCGCGGGAACGTTCCCCGACACGGTCCGGACGACTCTGGTCACGGTGCGGTCACGATCCCCCCTGCGGGAGCTGACGGGGTACACCGCGGGCAACGACGGGGGACGTCGCGCGACATCGCGAATTCACTTTCGACGACACGTCACCTTGCGCCGAAACGTGTCGGCCCGGGCGTGTCGCGGTCGGTGCGACGCCGTGTCAGGCGCCGTAGAACTCGCGCTCGAAGACCTGGCGGGCCCGCCGGGTGACCCCGAGGTAGTCGTCCTCGAGCTGCGACGCCGAACCCGGCGGGTACTCCATGAGCCGCGCGACGCCCTCGAGCTGCACCCGGTCGACGGGCAGCACGTCGGTCGTCTTCCCCGACCAGAGCACCAGCGCGCTGCGGGTCCGCGACGCGAAGCGCCAGGCGGCCCCGAGGCGCTCGGCGTCCTCCGGCCCGATGAACCCGGCGTCCGTCGCGGCGGCCAGGGCCTCGAGCGTCGAGGTCGTCCGGAGCCCCGGGACGTCGGTCGCGTGCTGCAGCTGGAGGAGCTGCACGAACCACTCGACGTCACTGAGCGACCCGCGTCCGAGCTTGAGGTGGCGGGCCGGGTCCGCGCCCCGGGGCAGCCGCTCCGACTCCACGCGGGCCTTGATGCGGCGGACCTCGCGGACCTCGCGCTCGTCGATGCGCTGCGGGTAGCGAGTGCGGTCCGCGAGGTGCTCGAAGTCGCGGAGGAGCGCCGTGTCCCCCACGGATCCCCGGGCGCGGAGGAGCGCCTGGGCCTCCCACGTGAGCGACCAGCGGGCGTAGTAGGCGCCGTACGAGTCGAGCGTCCGGACGACCGGCCCGTTCTTGCCCTCCGGGCGCAGGTCGATGTCCAGGTCGAACGGGTGGATCGCGTCGTCGGTGAGTCGTGCGACCTCGCGCACGATCGCCTGCGCCGCGCGCGATGCCTGCTCGCTCGGCAGCGACTCGGGTGCCCGGTGGACGTAGAGCACGTCGGCGTCCGAGCCGAAGCCGAGCTCCCGGCCGCCGAAGCGACCCATCGCGATGATCCCGAACTCGAGCCCGTCGGGGGCGTCCCGGCGCGCCAGGGTCAGGGCGCCGGCGAGCGTGGCCTCGGTGACGTCGGTCAGCGCGGGTCCGAGGGCGTCGACGTCGAGGTGCCCGAGCACGGCGGCCATGCCGAGGCGCAGGGTCTCACGGCGGCGGGCGGAGCGGACGAGCGCCGCGGCACCGTCCACGTCGTCCCCGTGCCGGGCGGTCGTCGCGGTGACCTCGGCGAGCAGCGACTCGAGCGGCCGCGGGCGCAGGAGCGCCTCGGGTTCGTCGAGCCAGGCAACGGCCTCCGGGAAGCGTTCGAGCAGCCCGGCCAGGAACGCCGACTCGGACAGCACGGTCGTCAGGGAGTGTGCGGCGCCGGACGAGTCCCGGAGCATCCGGAGGAACCAGCTCGACTCCCCCAGGGTGTCGCTGAGCCGGCGGAAGGCCAGCAGCGCCCGGTCCGGTGCCGGACCCTCGGCCATCCAACGGAGGAGCACCGGGAGCAGGTTGCGCTGGATCGTGGCGCGCCGGCTCGTGCCCTGGGTGAGCGCGCGGATGTGCCCGAGCGCGCCGGCGGGGTCCGCGAACCCGATCGCCCCGAGCCGGTCGGCCGCCTGG
The DNA here is from genome assembly GCF_003349855.1 of Curtobacterium sp. AG1037. Taxonomy (NCBI): domain Bacteria; kingdom Bacillati; phylum Actinomycetota; class Actinomycetes; order Micrococcales; family Microbacteriaceae; genus Curtobacterium; species Curtobacterium sp. AG1037. The sequence continues at coordinate 9,146 of NZ_QQAO01000009.1, forward strand.
TCGCTCGTCAGCACGATCTCGCCGTCGGTCGCGGCCACGGCGGACAGCAGCGGTCGGTAGAACAACCGCTCGTGCAGCCCTCGCACCTCGAGCTTGACGCCGCGCCAGCGCTGCTCGAGCGCGGCGGCCGAGGTCGCGAGGCCCGTCGACCGGGCGAGGACACGCAACTCCTCCTCGTCGCTCGGCATGAGGTGCGTGCGCTGGAGCCGCCGGAGCTGGATGCGGTGCTCGAGGAGCCGCAGCAGGGCGTAGTCGGGACCGAAGCGCGCGGCCTCGGGACGACCGACGTACCCGGCGGCCGTCAGGGCGTCCATCGCCTCGAGCGTCGAGCGCACCCGCACGCTCTCGTCGTCCCGCCCGTGCACGAGCTGCAGCAGCTGCACGGTGAACTCGACGTCGCGCAGGCCGCCGGGCCCGAGCTTCAGCTGCCGGTCGACCTCGGCGTCCGGGATGTGCTCGGTGACCCGCTCACGCATCCGCTGCACGGACTCGACGAACCCCGGTCGGCCGGCCGAGCTCCAGACGAACGGGGCGACGGAGGCGGCGTACCGCGCACCGAGGTCCCGGCTGCCCGCGATCGGCCGGGCCTTGAGGAGCGCCTGGAACTCCCACCCCTTCGCCCAGCGCTCGTAGTACGCCACGTGCGAGTCGAGCGTCCGGACGAGCGCGCCGTCCTTGCCCTCCGGGCGCAGGTTGGCGTCGACCTCCCACAGGGCCGGCTCGGCGGAGAGGTCGGTGATCGCGTGCGTCGCCGCGATCGCCAGCCGAGTCGCGATGAGCACCGCGCGGTCTGTCCCGACGCCGGTGTCCGCGTCGTCGTCGCGCGTGGGTTCGGTGACGAAGATGACGTCGACGTCGCTGACGTAGTTGAGCTCGCGCGCACCGGCCTTGCCCATCGCGATGACGGCGAGCGGGGTCGCGGCGACGTCGGCCGCGGGGAACGGGACCTCGCGCCGGGCGACGTCGACCGCCGTCTGCAGTGCGGCACCGGCCAGGTCCGCGAGTCCCGCCGCGACCGCCGGGAACGCCTCGGTCGGTGCAGGGTGCAGCACGTCGAAGAGCGCGATCTGGGCCAGGTGTCGGCGGTACCGGACGCGCAGCCGGAGTCGGGCGTCCTCCCCGATCGTGCCGTCGACGGCCTCGGCGAGGGACGCCTCGTACGCCTCCTGCGTCCACGGCGCCGTCACCGGGTCGAGCAGCAGCGCGGTCTCGGCCGGACGACGGAGCAGGAACTCCCCCAAGCCGACCGAGGCACCGAGGAGCCGGACCAGGCGCTCGGTCGCGGCCTCGTCGGCCAGGACCGGCCGGACCTGGTCCGGGGCACGCTCGAGCAGCCGCTCGAGCGCGCGCAGCGCGCCGTCCGGGTCGGCCGTCGACTCCCACAGGGCCGGGGCGTCGCTGACCGGCACCCGCACGTCGGGGCCGAACCGTGCCTCCAGGCCGGCGATCCGTTCCAGGCTCTCCGACAGCTCCGCGAAGCCCAACCGGGCCATCTCGGAACGGGACGTCCTCGTCCGACCGGTCATGTGGTGCTCCGGGTCGGGCTGCTAGAGCGCGCCGAGGTTGGTGTCGAGCTCGAAGGGCGTGACCTGGTCGCGGTACGCCTTCCACTCCTGGCGCTTGTTGAGCAGGACGTAGTTGAAGACCTGCTCGCCGAGCGTCTCCGCCACGAGCTCGGAGTCCTCCATGAGGCCGAGGGCGTGGTCGAGGCTCGCCGGGAGCTGCTTGTAGCCCAGGGCGCGGCGCTCGGCGTCGGACAGGCTCCAGACGTTGTCCTCGGCCTCCGGCGGGAGTTCGTAGCCCTCGTCGATGCCCTTGAGCCCGGCCGCGAGGAGCAGCGAGTACGCCAGGTACGGGTTCGCGGCGGAGTCGATGCCGCGGTACTCGACCCGGGCGGACTGGCCCTTGTTCGGCTTGTAGAGCGGCACGCGGAGCAGCGCCGACCGGTTGTTGTGGCCCCAGGTGACGAACGAGGGGGCCTCGTCGCCGCCCCAGAGGCGCTTGTACGAGTTCACGAACTGGTTCGTGACCGCGGTGATCTCCGGCGCGTGGCGGAGGACGCCCGCGATGAAGTGCTTCGCGGTCTGCGAGAGCTGGTACTCGCCGCCCGCTTCGTAGAACGCGTTCTGGTCGCCCTCGAACAGCGACACGTGCGTGTGCATGCCGGAGCCGGGCTGCCCGGAGATCGGCTTCGGCATGAACGTCGCGTAGACGCCCTGCTCGATCGCCACCTCCTTCACGACGGTGCGGAACGTCATGATGTTGTCCGCCATCGTCAGGGCGTCGGCGTACCGGAGGTCGATCTCGTTCTGACCGGGGCCGGCCTCGTGGTGGCTGAACTCGACCGAGATGCCGAGGTCCTCGAGCATCCGGACGGACCGGCGGCGGAAGTCGTGCGCGCTGCCGCCGGGGACGTTGTCGAAGTAGCCGGCGCGGTCGACGGGCTGCGGGCCGCCGTCCTTCCAGTCACGGCTCTTCAGCAGGTAGAACTCGATCTCGGGGTGCGTGTAGAACGTGAAGCCGCGGTCGCTCGCCTTCGCCAGCGTGCGCTTGAGAACGTTGCGGGGGTCGGCGACGGCGGGCTGCCCGTCGGGCGTCGTGATGTCGCAGAACATCCGCGCGGTCGGGTCGATCTCCCCGCGCCACGGCAGGATCTGGAACGTCGAGGGGTCCGGGTGCGCGAGCACGTCGGCCTCGTACGAGCGGGTCAGGCCCTCGATCGCGGAGCCGTCGAACCCGATGCCCTCGGCGAAGGCGCCCTCGACCTCGGCCGGGGCGATCGCCACTGACTTCAGCGTCCCGATGACGTCCGTGAACCAGAGTCGGATGAACTTGATGCCGCGCTCCTCGATGGTGCGGAGCACGAAGTCCGTCTGCTTGTCCATTGACGCCCTTTCCGTGGAGCAGTTGGGATGCTCAGCCTATTGGTCTTCGTCGTCCCAACGCTCGTTGTTCGCCTCGATGCGGTCGAGGGCGTGTTGCGCCTCCTCGCGCGTCTCGAACGGGCCGATGCGGTCGCGCTGCGGGGACTGCGGGCCCTGCTCGACGGCGTGCGTCTTCTCGTTGAACCACCACTGGGACTCGATGCGTTCGTCGCTCATGGCGCCACCGTACCCACGCGCGGCCCGGGTGGGCCGGGCGCGGCGGCGCGCGGCTGCGCGGCCGCGCGGCGCGGCTGCGCATGGCCTGGGGGGGGTTTCGGGCTGAGCGACACCTCACGCCGTCTGCGCGACGTGAGGTGTCGCTGCGCCCGTGAGGTCGGTGCCGCTCCGGCAGATCGGAGCGGCACCGCCGCGCCCCGCACCCACGGCGACCGCCTGGAGGCCCGGTGCCGGCCGGCCGGACCGGCACCGGGCCTCCAGGCGGTTGTGTCCCGACCACGCCGGTCGGGGGGGGCCGCGCGCGCTCGGATGGCCGTCCCGAGACGCGCGCTGGCGGACGGGACTCGCCTGTCGGAGCGCGAGTCCCGTCCGCCAGCACGAGTCTCACCCGGTCGCACGGCGGGCGCGACGGGCGCGGTGGGCGCGACGGGGGCGCGCCACGCGCGGATAGAGTGGTCGGCATGCCCCGGGACGCACACGGACACCTGACCCCCGGCCGGATCTCCCCGCAGCGGGCGGTGCCCCGGGAGATCGAGCGCCCCGAGTACGTCGGACGGGCCGAGCCGCACGAGCACGGCCTCGGCGACACGTACACCCCGGACGAGGTCGAGCGCATCCGTGTCGCCGGGCGGATCGCCTCGCAGGCGATCGACGCCGTCGGTGCGGCCATCCGCCCCGGCATCACCACCGACGAGCTCGACCGGATCGGCCACGAGTACGTCGTGTCGCACGGTGCGTACCCGTCGACGCTCGGGTACCGCGGGTACCCGAAGTCGCTCTGCTCGAGCCTCAACGAGGTCATCTGCCACGGCATCCCGGACGACACCGTGCTGCAGGAGGGCGACCTCGTCAACATCGACGTCACCGCCTACAAGGACGGCATGCACGGCGACACGAACCGCACGTTCATCGTCGGCGAGGGGTCGCAGGAGGTCCGCGACCTCGTCGACCGCACCCGCACCGCGCTCGAACGCGGCATCAAGGCCGTCGCCCCCGGCCGCCGGGTGAACGTGATCGGGCGGGCCATCGAGGCCTACGCGAAGCGCTTCGGCTACGGGGTCGTCCGCGACTACACGGGCCACGGGGTCGGACGCGCGTTCCACTCCGGCCTGATCATCCCGCACTACGACGCGCCCCACTACGACACGGTCATCGAGCCGGGCATGGTCTTCACGATCGAACCGATGCTCACGCTCGGCGGGATCGACGCGGACATCTGGTCGGACGACTGGACCGTGTCGACGCGCGACAAGTCCTGGACCGCCCAGTTCGAACACACCCTCGTCGTCACCGAGCGCGGCGCGGAACTCCTCACCGTCTCCTGAAAGGCACCATCCCCATGACCTCTCTCGCAGTCGGCGTCGACATCGGCGGTACGGGCATCAAGGGCGCGATCGTCGACGTGACGACCGGTGATCTCCAGACCGACCGGATCAAGAAGGCGACCCCTGAGGGCGGCAAGCCCCACGACATCGTCGCCGTGGCCAAGTCCATCCTCGACGAGCTCGCCCCCGGTGCGGACGTGCCGGTGGGGGTCTGCTTCCCGGCGATCGTCCGCGACGGCAAGACCATGTCGGCCGCCAACGTGTCGAAGAAGTGGATCGGGTTCGAGGCCGAGGCCCTCTTCGAGAAGGAGCTCGGCCGCTCCATCCACTTCGTCAACGACGCCGACGCCGCCGGGTTCGCCGAGCAGCAGTTCGGTGCCGCGAAGGGCAAGGAGGGCCTGGTGGTCGTCACGACGCTCGGCACCGGGATCGGCACGGCACTCATCAACGACGGCGTGCTCATCGTCAACTCCGAGCTCGGGCACCTGGAGATCGACGGGCACGACGCCGAGTCGCGGGCCTCGTTCGCGGCGAAGGAGCGGGACGAGCTGAGCTGGAAGCACTGGGCGAAGCGGCTGCAGAAGTACTACTCGACGCTCGAGGCGCTGCTCTCCCCCGAGCTCTTCGTCGTCGGCGGCGGGGTGTCGAAGCACCACGAGGAGTTCCTGCCCCTGCTCGACCTGCAGGCCGGGATCATCCCCGCGACCCTGCGCAACAACGCGGGCATCATCGGCGCTGCGACCCTGGCCGCGCGGTCGCAGCAGCGCTGAGCGCGGGCGCGGACGCGGGTCGCGCGCCGAACGCGCAGGACACGCCGCGCGTGGTGCGCCGAACGGGCGGTACCGGTCGGGGACGGGCGTCGAGCGCGACAGAAGTGGCACGCTCGGCGGCCCGGCGCAGGGACCGGCGCGCACGGCCGGTAGACTCGGAGGGCGAACGGGTCGGTGAGACGGTCGCGTCACTCCCCCGGGAGTGCCGAGGAACGTCCGGGCTCCACAGAGCAGGGCGGTGGGTAACACCCACCCGGAGCAATCCGCGAGACAGTGCCACAGAAAGCAGACCGCCGGCGGCGACGTCGGTAAGGGTGAAACGGTGGTGTAAGAGACCACCAGGGGTCCGGGTGACCGGATCCGCTCGGTAAACCTCGCCCGGAGCAAGGTCAGACAGAGGACGACGAGGCTGCTCGCTGAGTCCTCGGGTGGACCGCTGGAGGCCGACGGCAACGTCGGTCCGAGAGAGATGGCCGTCACCTCCGCGAGGAGGGACAGAACCCGGCGTACGGCCGGCCCGTTCGCACACAGACCACCGTTCGCACACAGACCACACAGGACGTGCGCATGCGCGCACATGACGGACGGGAGGCACGGTGCCCGCTGGCACCGTGCCTCCCGTCCGTCGCGTGGTCGCGCTGGCTACAGTCCCGACTCGGCGGTCCGCACCAGGATCGCGTCGCTGTCCGGGCAGAGCACGACGTCGTCGGGCGCGGCCTGACGGATGGTCTGCAGGTCCGAGTTGGTGAGCGTCACGCCGGACGCCGTGGACACGCCGCCCTGCAGCAGGGAGGCGCCGAAGCCGTAGCGTGCCCGCTGCCGGTCGTACAGGGCGAGCAGGTCGGCGGGGACCTTCGCAGCGACCGCGGCACGGCTCTGCACCGCGGCGTCGCGGTCGGCCTCGACGCGGGCGATCTCGGTGTCGCGCTCGGCGACCAGGGTGGCGCGCGAGGCCTCGACGTCGGCGAGCTGTGCCTCGATGTCGCCGACCCGGGCGCGGTGCACGTCGAGCTGCTCCATCACCTCGAGCTCGGCCGTCTCGAGGTCGCCGATGCGGCGCTGCAGCGACTCCATCTCGCTCTGCAGACCGGCGGCGTCCTTCGCGTTCGAGACGTTCTGCAGCATGGTGGTGTCGCGCGTCATCCGGGCCTGCGCGGTCGCGGTGTCCGACTCGAGCCGGGCGAGGTCGCGCTCGGCGTCCTCGACCCGGCCGGTCGCGGCGGCGAGCTCGGCGCGGAGTCCGGCGGCGGTGGTGCCGAGCTCGGTCAGCCGGTCACCCTTCTGCAGGGCGGTGATGCGGTGCGTCAGGCGCGTGACGTCGTTGTCCAGGCGCTGGAGGTCGAGGAGGACGACCTGGTCCTCGGGTGCTGCCTTCACGGTCGGTCTCCTTCGGGGGCGGGGGTGGTGGGGGCGACCGGGTCGGCCGCGGGCAGGACGGTGAAGTCCCACGGGTCGGTGCGGAGCTCGCTGACGGTGACGCGGACCCCGGCGGCGCGCCGAAGCTGCTCGGCGGCGACGTCGAGCCAGAGCCACTCGGTGGCCCAGTGCGAGGTGTCGACCAGGGCCGGACCGTCGCCGAGCAGTGCCTGTTCGCGGAACTCGGACGCGGGGTGGTGCCGGAGGTCGCTCGTGACGTAGACGTCGGCGGTCCGGACTGCGGGGTTGCCGAGCAGTGAGTCCCCCGCGCCGGCGCAGAGCGCGACGGTGCGCACCGGCCGGTCGAAGTCGCCGGAGACCCGGACACCGGTGGCGGTCGGCGGCAGCAGGTCGACGAGGGCGCGGGCGAGCGCACCGAGGGTCGTCGGCACGGGCAGGGTCCCGACGCGGCCGAGGCCCGTCGCGGGGTCGGCACCGGGTTCGAGCGGACGCTGGTCGACCAGTCCGAGTCGGTCGGCGAGCACCGCCGAGGTGCCGGTCGTCACGACGTCGGCGTTGGTGTGTGCCGCGAGCAGGGCCGTGCCGCCGCGGACGAGGGTCGCGAGGACGTTCCCCTTGACGGTCGACTCGTCGATGGTCGTCACGCCGCGCAGGAGCAGGGGGTGGTGCGTGAGGAGCAGGTCGGCGCCGGCCTCGACCGCCTCGTGCGCGGTCGCGGGCACGGCGTCGACGGCGAGGTGCACGTGCTCGATCGTCTGGTCGGCGCGGCCGGAGACGAGTCCGACGCTGTCCCAGGACTCCGCTCCCGCGGCGGGCCACAGGTCCTCGATCACAGCCTGGAGTTCGCGGAGCGTCGGCATCCCGTCAGTCTACCGAGCGCGCTGGCGGCCGAGCACCGGGACCCGGGCAGGCACGGGCGCCTGGGTCATCAGCGGCCGAACAGCCCGAGGAGCCGGGCGACGAACCGGGACCACCAGCCCGGGCGGGCGTCGGACGCCTGCTCGTCGACCGTGGCGTCGGACGCTTCCGGTGCGGCCGGCAGCGCGACCGCCTCGGGCAGGACGACGGGTGTGCTCGCCGTCGTGCCGGCGTGGGCCGTGAGCGCGGCAGCGAAGGCGGCGCGGTCGATCACGGTGGGACCGGTCGCGGGCTGGACGAGCGGGGTCGGGCGGGTGTTCGCGGACACCGGGCTGACCACGGGCAGCGACAGCACCGGGCGCACGGGCTCGGCTACCGCGGCGACCGACCGGCCGGTCGAGACGTGCGCGGACACGGTCGGCGCGACGACGGCTCGCGCGTCCGGACGGGCCGGGGCGTCGCGGAGGGGCGTCGGGACGGGCGCGGTCGCGGCGCGACGGGCGGCGGCGCGGTCACGGCGGTCTGCCTCGGCAGCGGCGTCGGCGAGCAGGTCGGCGAAGACGGTGTGCGCGAAGGCGCGGGCGGCCTCGACCTCGGCGTCGTCCAGGTGGGCGACGGTGGCCTCCCAGGCGGCGAGGCGGGCGAGGTCCTCGTCACGACGGCGGACCTCGTCCTCGAGCAGCACGATGCGCTCGACCGTGGTGCGTCCGGTGGCTGCGGAGAGCTCGACGGCCAGGTCCTCGATGCGCAGGGCGAGACGCTCCGGCGGCTCGGGGAACGACGGTGCGCAGGCGGCGACGTGGCGGGCACGGTCGCGGCGGCGGAAGGAGGTGGCTTCGGGTGCGACGGCAGCCTCGGCGGCGACGGTGGCCGGCGCCTCGTCGACCGGCTCCTCGTCGATCGGGTCGGGCTGGGTCGCCTCCGCGTCCGCCGGAGCCGTGTCGACCTCGATGTCCGGACGCTGCACGGGCCCGGTGACCGGCGGCACCACGAGGTCCGCGAGGTAGGGCGTGCGCGTCGTCGGCGCGTCCCGGAGCCACTCCTCGACCTCGCGACCGAAGGGGTCCACGAGGGGGGTGCGTGCGCCGGGCTGCGTCTCCATGTGACGAAGGATAGATATCACGCGGCCGTGAACGGCGGACATCCGCGGTGTGTCGCGGTTCACGGGCCTGCGGACGTGGTGTGCCAGCCCGGACGTGAGCGGCGTGTCGGAGCGCTCAGCAGCGCTCCTCGAACGCAGCCAGCAGCCGCCGGCCCTCGTCCCACCGACCGACGCCGCTCACGACGTTCACGTGCTGCCGGGCGCCCACCCGCAGCACCTCGGCACCGATGGCCGCCCCGAAGCCCGTCGCACGGTGCAGCGAGCAGTACGGGTCGTCGTCGCTCACGACGAGCGCGGTCGGCGTCGACACCCGGGCGGTCGGCGCCCGGAAGCCCGCGGCTGCAGCAGGGAAGGACGGTGCGTCGGGGTCCGGCGGCGCCACGAGGAAGGCCCCGGCGACGCGGTCGCCGTGCGTCACGAGCCAGTCGGCGACCGCGAGCACGCCGAGGCTGTGGGCGACGAGGACCGGCGGCCGACTCGTGGACGCCACGGCGCGCGACAGTGCCTGCGACCAGTCGGCCGGGTCCGGGTCCGACCACGACGTCGGCGCCGTGCGGACCGCCTCGACCCCGGGCTCGGCCTGCCATCGCGACTGCCAGTGTTCGGGGCCCGAGTCCCAGATGCCCGGGACGATCACCCACGGGTGCCGCTGCGGGCTGCCCTCGCTCCGGGCCGACGGCCGTGGTGCTGCGTTCACCCGGGCAGCGTAGCGAGACCCTGGGTCTCAGCGCTGGAGTGTGTCGCGCGGGTACTCGCCGAAGCGCTGGTGGTACGCGGCGGAGAACCGACCGAGGTGCGCGAAGCCCCAGCGCACGGCGACCTCGGCGACCGTCAGCTGCCCCGGGGCCCCGCGCAGCAGTTCCTCGCGGACGCGGTCCATCCGGACGCCGCGGAGCATCGCGTTCGGCGCCGTGCCGACCTGCCGCTGGAAGGCCTGCTGCAGGCCGCGGACGCTCAGCCCGACGTGCTCGGCGACGTCCGTGGTCGAGATCGGGGTGTGGGCGAACGCGTGCATGTACTCGATCGCCGTCCGGACACGGCTCGTCGCCCCCTGCGGCACGGGGACCTGCGGGGCCAGCTGCCGGTGCGGGAACGTGTGCAGCATGGCGAGTGCGGTCGCGCGGGCGGTCTCGGCCATCGCGATCGGCGACACCGGGCCGCTGCCGAGGATCGTCGATGCGGCGCGCTGCACCTGCGCGTTCCAGGTCTGCAGGTCCTCCCGCCGCGGACGCGCTGCCTGGTCGAAGACGAGAGGTCCGGCAGAACCGCCGTGGACCTCGGAGGCGACGCCCTCGAGGAACCGCTTGTCGAAGTGCACCAGGCTCTGCCGGACGTCCTGCAGGTCGAAGGCGAAGGGGCCGTCCGTCGGGAACACCACGGGCGTCCCGGGGCCGTAGCGGACCTCGTCCTGGCCGGAGCCGATGACGCCCCCACCCTCCGACGTCCAGACGACCACGTACTCGTCCCCGGACGATGCCTGCCCCGCCGCACGGGCGTCGAACACCGTCGAGCGGAAGGACATGACGTCGTCGCCCACGACCCGGAAGCGGTACGAGAACGGCCGGTCGGTGTGCCCGCCGACGAAACCGGCCCCCTCGTACGCCTGCCCGAACATGTCGAGTGCGGCACCGAGATCGGTGCCGGCGGTCTCGAACCGGGTGCGCGGGTCGATCGGGGTGTCGATGCTCATCGCGTCCACCGTCCCACCGGCACCGTCCGACGGCCCGCGTGGCGGCGACGGGTGCGCATGGCGGCTCCGCCGGTGCGCAAACCGGATGACCGGGTGCCGTCCGGACAGTCGGTCGAGGGTCGGGGCCGTCCGGGATCCGACAGTCAGGACCCCGTCGTCAGTGCCGGTCGCGCCGCGCGGTCCACCGGTTCTCGTCGCCGACCCGCTCGTAGCGCAGGTCCTCGACGACCATCTGGACGAGCGCGAGCCCGCGGCCGCTCTCGGCGAGCCCCTCGGGCAGGTGCGCCTTCGCCGGGTCGACCGGCACGGGGACCCCGTCGTCGGTCAGGTGGACACGGACCTCGGAGGGTTCCACGTCGAGCCGCAGGGAGCAGGTCACGGAGCGGCCCGCGGCACCGTGCTCGACGACGTTCGAGGCGAGCTCCACGAGCGCGAGCTCGAGCGCCATGCGGTCCTCCGCCGACACGTCGGGTTCGCTCGCCCAGACGTCGGCGAGGAAGGTGTGCACCGCCGTGACGTCGTCCGGCGGACATGCGAGGTCGAGGACGTGCCCGCGCATGGCCAGGGTCATGCCCAGTTCGTCACCGCGGCGTCCCCGTCCGGGTACGTCCGCAGGATCTTGTCGATGTTCGAGAGCTTCAGCACCATCTGGACCTGTTCCGACGGAGCCGCCAGCCGCAGGTCACCCCCGGCCTGCCGCGCGGTCTTCAGGCAGCCGACCAGGGCGCCGAGGCCGGACGAGTCCATGAACTCGACGCCGGACAGCTCGACGACCAGACGCGAACGCCCGCCCTCGACCACCTTGGCCACCGTCTCACGGAACGCACCGGCGCTCACCATGTTGAGCCGGCCGCTGCATTCGAGCACGGCGGTGTCCGCCGTTGCCTCGTGTACGACGATGTCCATGCAGGTGTCCCTCCTGATCACTGCGGGTGCAGCTTGCAACCTACCGGGTACCGTCCGTCAGGTGTTCCGGCCTCGCCGGGTGGCGACGACCTGGACGACGAGCGCGGCGGCGATGAGGACCGCCATCACCCCGCCCATCGCGAGCGCGGTCCCGCCGAGCACGCCGGCCAGCGGGGTCCCGAGCCCGCCGAGACCGAACGTCAGGCCGCCCTGCAGCGCCGCGGCCGTCCCGGGGTGCGCCGCACCGACGTGCTGCGTCCGCGTCATCGCCGCGGGCAGGACGAAGCCCCAGGCGCCGGTCACGACCGCGAGCCCGCACCACACCGGCACCGGCCCGGCACCGGTGAGCGCCGCGACGAGCACGACCGTGCTGCCGACGGTGCCGACGAGCAGCCCGACGGTCAGCAGGGTGTCCTCGGAGACACGGCCGACGACCCGGCGGAACACGAGCGTCGTGACGACCATCATCGTGGCGTTGGTCGCGAACACGAGGGTGTACAGCTGCTCGGAGAAGCCGTACTGCCGCTGGAAGACGAACGAGCTCGTCGCGATGTAGGCGAAGAACCCGATCGTCGAGAGCACCCCGGTCAGGACGTACGCGCGGAACCGCCCGATCGCGAGCAGGTCCCGGATCCGCCGGCCGTTGTCGCGGAAGCCGGTGCCCCCGCGGGACGCCGGGGGCAGCGTCTCGCCGAAGCGCAGCACGACGGCCGCCGCGAACCCCACCCCGAGCACCGCGAGCACGACGAACATGAGCCGCCACGACCCGACGGTGAGCACGGCTCCCCCGGCCAGCGGCGCGACGACCGGTCCGAGGGCGTTGATCGCCGCGAGGGTCCCGAACACCTTCGCCGTGCGGGCCCCGGTGGTGGTGTCCGACACCATCGCGCGTCCGGCCACCGCCGCCGCGGCCCCGGCGAGGCCCTGCAGGACCCGGGCAGCGACGAGCGTGCCGACGTCCGGCGCGACCGCGCAGCCGACCGACGCCAGGGCGAACGCCGTCGTCCCGACGAGCAGGAGCGGTCGCCGTCCGATCCCGTCACTGACCGGTCCGGCCAGGAGCTGCCCCACCGCGAACGCGACGAGGAACGCGGTGAGCGAGAGCTGCACGACACCGGGCGTCGTCCCGAGCTCGCGGGCGATCGCGGGGAGCGCCGGGATGTACATGTCCGTCGCGAACGGTGAGACGCCGACGATCAGCGCGAGCGGCACGATCGGCGGCAGCACCGCTCCGGTGGTCGGTCGGGTCCCCCTGCGCTCCGTCGTCACCCGCGCAACGCTACGCGCCCCGGATCGATTCGACAGTGCGACCGCGGCGGGTGGGTGGTGACCCCACGACGGACGGGAGGCACGTGGCGGGTCCGCCACGTGCCTCCCGTCCGTCAGGGGGTCGCGATCGCGACCCGCGGGGTCACCCGGTGTTCTGCAGGCCGGCGGCCACGCCGTTCACGGTGAGCAGGAGCAGCCGGTGGTCGGCGTCCGTCGGGTCGGTGCTGCCGGAGGTGCGGATCGCCCGCAGCGCGCGGAGCTGCAGGTGCGACAGGGCGTCGACGTACGGGCTGCGCAGGCGGACGGCGCGGGCGAGCACGGGCCGGTCCTCGAGGACGTCGCTCCCGCCCGAGACCCGGAGCACCCAGTCGCGGGTGCGGAGCATCTCGTCGAGGACCTTCGCGGCGAGGTCGTCACGGTCGGCGAGCTCGAGGTACCGTCGGGCGATCTGCTCGTCGGTCTTCGCGAGCGACATCTCGACGTTCTTGATCATCGCGCCGAACAGCGGCCACTCGGCGTACGCCGTCCGGAGCAGCTCGACGTCGCCGACCGCTTCGAGCGCGGAGCCGAGGCCGTACCAACCGGCGAGGTTGATCCGGGCCTGCGTCCACGAGAACACCCACGGGATGGCGCGGAGGTCCTCGAGCGACTCGACGCTCAGGCCACGGCGGGCCGGGCGGGAGCCGAGGGGCAGGAGGCCGATCTCCTCCATCGGGGTGACCCGGGCGAACCAGGGCGCGAAGCCGTCGGCCTTGACGAGGTCGTGGAACGCGGTCCGCGACACGTCGTCGAGCTGCTGCGCGAGGTCGGCGAACCGGGTCGCCGCGGCGGCGGTGCGGTCCTCGTTCGAGGGCGACGACGCGAACAGCGTGGCCGAGGCCATCTGCTCGAGGTGCCGCGCGGCGATGTCCTGGTCGCCGTACTGGGCGAAGATGACCTCGCCCTGCTCGGTGAGCTTGAGTCGACCGTCGATCGACCCCGGCGGCTGGGCGAGGACGGCTTCGTTCGCCGGTCCGCCGCCACGGCCGAGCGAGCCACCGCGGCCGTGGAACAGCGTCAGCTCGACGTCGTGGTCGCGTGCCCAGTCGGCGATGCGGGCCTGCGCGTCGTACAGCGCGAGGTTCGCCGAGACCGGGCCGACGTCCTTCGACGAGTCGGAGTAGCCGAGCATGACCTCGAGCTTCCTGCCCGTCGCGGCGAGCCGGCGCTCGAACGCCTCGGTGTGCACGGCCTCGTCGAGGATGTCGACGCTCGCGTGCAGGTCGGCGAACGTCTCGAAGAGCGGGATGACGTCGAGCACGGGTGCTGCCTCGACCGATCCGAGGGCCGCGACCGCGAGCTCGTGGACGTTCGCCAGGTCCTGGGCGGACTGCGTGAACGAGACGATGTAGCGGTGCGCCGAGCGGACGCCGTAGCGGCGCTGCAGGTCGGCGATGGTGCGGAAGACCGCGAGGACCTCTTCCGTGGTCTCGCTCAGCTCACCGCCGGCGCGGATCTCGGCGAGGGCCGTCCGGTGCACCTGCGAGTGCTGGCGGACCTCGAGCTCGGCGAGGTGGAACCCGAAGGTCTCGACCTGCCAGACGAGGTTCTGCAGCTCGCCGTTCGCGGTGCGGGCGGCACCGGCGGCGACGAGCGAGGCCTGGATGACGCGCAGGTCGGCGAGCAGTTCCTCGGGTCCGGCGTAGGCCATGCCGTCCTGACCACGGCGCGTGGCGCGGATGCGGGCGGCGACGAAGAGCAGCGCCCGACGGTGGGTCTCGTTCGGGGCGCGCACCCCGATGCGCTCGGCGACGGCGGGGTCGAGCGACTCCTGCGCGGCGACGAGGGCCTGGAGCCCGGCGTCCGCCGGGGTCTCGGCGGCGTCGAGCGTCAGCGCGGCGCCGATGCGGGTGGCGGCGCGGGCGAGCCCGAGCAGGATGTGCTCGGCGGCGATGTCCGCGGCCTGCCTGGTGACCTCGGCGGTGACGTGCGGGTTGCCGTCGCGGTCGCCGCCGATCCAGGTGCCGAACCGCACGAACGCCGGTGCCGTGACGGGCACGCTGCCGGCGTCCTCGCCGAGCAGCCGGTCGTCGAGCAGTCGGTAGACCTGCGGCACGATCTCGAACAGCGTCTGGTCGAACACGCTCATCGCCGTGCGGACCTCGTCGAGCGGGGTCGGCCGGGTCGTGCGGAGCGGCGAGGTGCGGAGGAGCGTCGTGATCTCCTCGAGCAACCGACGCTCGTTCTCGGCGCGGGCGGTGGCGTTGCGGGCCGCGTCGCGCTCGTCGATCAGGTCGGTGATGCGCCGGACGGCCGTGGTGACGGCGCGGCGGCGGGCCTCGGTCGGGTGGGCGGTGAGCACCGGGTGGAACCGGAGGTCACGGAGCCGCGCGGCTGCCTCGTCCGCGCCGACCTGCTCCACGAGGGACGCGTAGGTGGCGGGGAACGAGTCACCCGCGACACCGCCGTCGTCGCCACGGGCACGCAGCACGCGCACGCGGTGGTGCTCCTCGGCGAGGTTCGTCAGGTGGAAGTACGTCGTGAAGGCCTGGGCCACGGCCTCGGCACGCTCCGCCGACATCCCCGCGACGATCCGTTCGGCCCGGGCGGCACCGTCGGTGTCGGACCCCTCGTACGCGCCGATCACGGCGGCACGCAGGTCCTCCACGTCGTGCAGGAGTCCGTCTCCACCGGTCTCCCGCAGCACCCGCCCGAGCAGGTTGCCGAGGTACCGGACGTCCGCGCGCAGGTCGCTGTCGACCGCTCCGCTGACGTCGTCCCGTGCGCGCCCGTGGCGCGTCGATCCGTCGATCGCCGTCATGGGTTCCTCTCACGTCCGCCGGGAACGCGGCCCGGGTCCCCAGCAGCGTACCGGCGCGGACACGACCGTGACGACGACCGTCCGGACGGTCCCCGCGTCGGGCTCAGGCGGTCGCCGCGGGCAGGCCGTGGCCGATCGACCGGAGCACGGCGCGGTCGAGTGCGGCGGCCGTCTCGACCTCGGCCAGGACGGCGTCGCGCTCGGCGTCCGTCCACGGTGCGGCGTCGAGCTCGGCGCGGTAGGTCTCCTGGAACGCGGCCGGGTCGGCGACCTGGTCGAAGATCGTGAACAGGACGCCGTTCGTGTCGAAGCCGAACCGCTCCTCGAGCAGCGCGGCGAGGGTCGGACCCCCGCTGAGGTCGCCGAGGTAGCGCGTGTAGTGGTGCGCCACGAACCCGCCCGGCGAGGTCGCGGCGACCTCGTTGAGCCGCCGGACGTACGCGGTCGTCGCGGCGGTCGGGCAGCACAGCTCCGACCAGTCCGGACCGACGAGGTACTCCAGGTCCGCGGTGATCGCGGGCAGCCGGGTGAGCTGGTTCGTGACGAAGGGCGCCGCGACGGGGTGGTCGGCCATCCGCTCGGCGGCCCGTTCGAGGGCGGCGTAGACGTGGGCGTACTGGCCGAGCAGGTCGGCGTAGTCCGCGACGTCGCACTCCCCCGCGAACAGGCCCTGTGCGCCGGACGCAGCCGCCCCGGATGCGGCCGCGTCCGACCGGCCCGCCCGCCGCCGCAGCAGCTCGGAGAACGTCGTCACGGTCGCACCCATGAGGTAAGGCTAACCTCAGTGCTCGGAACGTCAAGCAGTCGACTGACAGGAAGTCCCCCGATGCACCCCAAGCCCCAGCGCCCGCAGCACGTCTTCGTGGTCGAGCGCACCGAGCGGCTCACGCCGCACATGGTCCGCGTGCACCTCGGCGGTCCGGCGTTCGCGGACTTCGTCGCCGCCGCCGACCCGGAGCGGCTCGCGTCGACGGACCGGTACGTGAAGCTGCTGCTCCCCGCACCCGGCTCCGACCTGCGGCCGCCGTACGACCTCGACGCACTCCGGGCGACGCTGCCGAAGCACGAGCTGCCCGCGCGCCGCACCTACACCGTGCGCGCGGTCGACCACGAGGCAGGCACCATCGCGGTCGACTTCGTGGTGCACGGCGACGAGGGGCGCGCCGGCCCCTGGGCCGCCACGGCGCGGCCGGGCGACCTGCTCGCGCTCTCCGGCCCCGGCGGCGGCTACGCGCCGTCCACGGACCCCGCCGTCACTAACGTGCTGCTCGGCGACGACAGCGCGCTCCCGGCGATCGGCTCCGCCCTGGAGGCGCTGCCCGCCGCCGCCACGGGCGTCGCCCTGGTCGAGGTGGCCGGTCCCGCCGACGAGCAGCCGCTCGCCCGTCCGGCCGGGCTCGACCTGCGGTGGCTGCACCGCGACGCCACCGGCGCCGAGCCGGGCACGCTCCTGCTCGCGGCGACCCGGGAGCTGCCCCGTGCCTCCCGGCCGGTCCAGGTGTTCGCGCACGGTGAGCGGACCGCGGTCAAGGCGATCCGTCGACTGCTGCAGGACGAGTGGGGACTCGAGAAGGCGGACCTGTCACTGTCGGCGTACTGGGCACTCGGGCGGGCGGAGGACCGGTTCCAGGAGGAGAAGCGCGAGCCGGTCGGGGTGATCTTCGACTGACCGGAGGCGCGGGCGGGCCGGCGGCCGCCGCCGGGGTCGGAGGCTGCCGGTAGCGTCCGGCGGGTGAGCTCCTCGTCTGCGGCCCGCTGCTGCGTCACCGGGTGCGGTCGCCCCACGGCACCCGGCACGCAGGGCGTGCTGCCGCTCTGTCCGGAGCACCTCGGGCTGGCGGCCGAAGCCGTCGAGGCCGGCGCTGCGTCCGGGCCCGCGTCCGGTTCGGTGTCCGGTGTGGAGGACGTGCTGCCGGGACCGTGCCCGGCGTGCGGTTCGCGGCTCGGCGTGCGGTACCCGTCGGGGATGCTGTGCGCCGTGTGCGAGTGGCGCTGGGGCGAGGTGCCCGACGGCGACCTCGCACCGCCGCGCGTGGACGTCGTCTACTACCTGCGGCAGCGCGACGACTTCGGCGACCGGATCAAGATCGGTACGACGGCGAACCCGCGGCAGCGACTCGCGGCGGTGCCGCACCAGGAGCTGCTCGCGTTCGAGCGCGGCGACCGGACGCTCGAACGGCGGCGGCACACGGCGTTCGCGGCGGACCGCTTCCCCGGGACCGAGTGGTTCCGGACCACGCCGGCGCTCCTCGACCACGTCGACGTCGTCGCCGCGGGCGTGCCGGACCCGTGGGTCCTCCACGCCCGTTGGCGGAGCGAGGCGCTGGCACTGCGGGGCTGAGGCAGCAGCCCGAGCCGATCCTCGGCCCCGGTGGCGGCGCGGGGTCAGGCCGCGGTGGCGGCGCTCCGGGCGCGGTCGGCGGCCGGGTCGTCGCGCAGGAACCGGTCGGCCGTGCGGAGCGAGAGCGCCATGATCGTCAGCGCCGGGTTCGCGATGACGGCGCTCGGGAACACCGAGTTGTCGCAGACCCACAGGTTCGGCACGTCCCACGAGCGCCCAGCCGGGTCGACGACCGAGCTCCCGGCGTCGAGGCCCATCCGCGCGGTGCCGATCGTGTGCGCGGTGCGCTCGAGCACCCGGACGTCGGTCCCGCCGGCCGCCTCGACGATCGCGGTCATCGTCCGGACGGCGTGCGCCCGGATGGCGTCCTCGTTCGCACCGGGCGAGAAGGTCACGCGCGCCCGCGGGACCCCGTGCTCGTCGAGCTCGTCGGACAGCACGAGCCGGTTGTCGTCGTACGGCAGGCACTCCGCGTTGATGCCGACGCCGGCCGTCCTCGGGTAGTCCCGCATCGCCCGGACGAGCTCGGCGCCGCGCAGCCCGCCGCCACGCACGAGCGTGGTGGCGAACGTGAGCGGCTGCACGCCGAGGGACTGGATGAGGTAGCCGCCGGCGAAGTCCGCGTCGGCGGGGCGGACGAAGTCCTCGGTGATGATCGACGACGGGTAGCCGCGGTACGAGCGCATCGATTCGTCGAAGGTCGCCCAGACCTGCGTCGCGCCGTGCGCGGTGAAGTTCCGCCCGACCTGGCCACTGCTGTTCGCGAGCCCGGTGTGGAGCAGGAGCCGCGGGGTCTCCACGCCGCCCGCAGCGAGCACCAGGGAACGGCACCGCTGCCGGCGCTCCTGACCGTCGCGGGTGTACAGCACCGCGCAGACCCGCCCCTCGGCGTCGAGCTCGATGCCGTGCACGAACGACTCGGGGCGGATCTCGGCCCCGAACGCCACGGCCGCGGGCAGGTACGTCGTGTCCATCGACACCTTCGACCCGTTCCGGCAGCCCTGGTGACACGAGCCGCACGACACGCAGGCCTGGCGGAGGCCGTGGTGCTCCTGGACGCGGTCCTCGGTCGTGAGTGCGACGGGGGCGTCGGTCGCGGTGATGCCGAGCGCCTCGGCGCCGCGGACCATCATGTCCGACGAGGCGTTCCGCGGCGGCGGACCCATCAGGTAGCGGCGCTCCGGGTCCCACGGGTAGTGCGCGGGACCCGCGACGCCGACCTCGTGCTCGACGCGCTCGATGTAGGCGGTGAGCTCGGCGTGGTCGACCGGCCAGTCCTCGCCCTGCCCGCTCTCGGTGCGCAGGCGCAGGTCGTGGACGCTCGGCCGGGGCGTGAAGGCACCCCAGTGCAGGGTCGACCCGCCGACGCCGGTGCCGCTGTTGTTCGGACCGAACGCGGTCGGTGCGGACCCGCCGCTGATCCGCTCGTCCATCCAGTTGATGTCCGCCGGGGCCTCGACCTCGTCGGGCAGGTGGTCCTCGGGCTCGGTGTTGCGGCCGGCCTCGAAGGCGACCGCGGTCAGGCCCTCGCGGGCGAGTCGGGCCAGGAGCGGGGCGCCACCGGCCCCCGTGCCGACCACGACCACGTCCACGACCTCGTCGTCCGGGTACCGGCGCTGTGCGTCGAGTCTCATCGTGCTGTTCCCTCCGGTTCCCATGCTTCCCGTTGCCCGGCTCCGAGCAACTGGAAGCCCTGCTTGCGGACGCCGTCGCCACCGTTGGCGAAGCCGTCGTAGTCGATGTCGGACATGGTCGCGGGGTGGGCGAGCCACTGCTTGACCAGGTCCACCCCGGCGTCCTCGAACCACGTCCGGAGCTGCCCGGCGTCGAGCGGACCGTCGGAG
Source organism: Curtobacterium sp. AG1037 (assembly GCF_003349855.1). NCBI lineage: Bacteria > Bacillati > Actinomycetota > Actinomycetes > Micrococcales > Microbacteriaceae > Curtobacterium > Curtobacterium sp. AG1037. The sequence goes on from NZ_QQAO01000009.1 coordinate 28,529, forward strand.
CGCAGTCGTCCGGCCGCGGCGTCCTCGAGCGCCGCGGGCAGGTCACCGGAGTCGGCGATCGGCGCGAGCACGTCGAGGGCGGCCCGGTAGGCGTCGGCGTCCGTCAGCATGCCGTCGGCGCGCCACCCGTCCCCCTGACCCGCGGCGAGCTGGGCGTCCAGGCGCAACGCGAGGTCGACCTGCTGCGGACCCGGCTGCGGGACGACGACGCGGGCGACCGCGCGGAGCGTGTCGAGCTGCCGGGCGGTCAGGGCGCGGGGTTCCGTCGCGGGGTCGTCCGGCAGTGCGCGGACGGCCAGGACCCCGCGTGTTCGGGCGCTCACCCGCGGCGACGCGAGCACCCGGGCGGTGTCGGCGGGGACGACCGGGGACGGCGCGACCCGGCGCGACCAGAACTCGCGGACGACGGCGGCCACCTCGACCGGGCGCTCCCACGGCAGCAGGTGGGCGGCGCCGTCGACGACGTGCAGCTCGGCGGCGGGCCAGTGCGGCATCGTCAGGCGTCGCTGGGCGTCGGCGTCCAGGTCGCCGTCCTCGGCACCGGCCAGGACGAGCGCCGGCGCGGGGTTGGGCTCGGCGTCGGTCGACCAGTCCTCACGGCTGCCGCGGAGCAGCCAGTCGCGCCAGGCCCGCGGGTCGGTGCGCTCGGCGTCGTGCACGGCCATCTCGTGCCGGTCCGGCGGCAGCGTGGACGCGGTGTTCGCGTCGACGAACTCGGCGGCGTGGTCGGGTCGGATGCGTCCGTGCTCGGCCCACGCGAGCATCGACTCCCGACGTTCCTCGGCCATCGGCTCGGGAGCGAGGGGCGAGGCCGCGAGGAGCACGACGGCGCGCAGCCCGAACAGGCCGTTCGCGCCGGAGAGCGTGCGGTCCGCGACCACCGTCGCGACCTTCCCGCCCATCGAGTGCCCCACCAGCGCCCACTCGGTGGCGCCGCTCGCGCCGATGGCCCGCTCGACCGCAACGGCCATCTCCTCGACGGTGGTCCCTGCGCTCGCGGGGCTGCGGCCGAAGCCGGGGAGGTCGATGCCGACCAGGTCGAGGTCGCCCGCGAGCTCGGAGCGGAGCAGCGCGAACTCCTCCGAACTCGACCCGAGGGCGTGGAGGCAGAACGCGGTCGCTGTCATCCTTCGTTCCTACCGGGGCGGAACGGCCGGACCCAGACTGGCGTACCCCGATCCTGTACCCCGTGCTGATCCTGTACCCCGCACTGGGTCCGGTCCCCGCGCTGGGTCCGGTCCCCGCGCTGGGTCCGGTCCCCGCGCCGGGCTGCGGTCAGTCGGTCGGGTCGCCCTCGTAGACCGACAGCAGCATCGCGGCGCCGAGGCGTGCCGCCCGTGCGGGCTGGGCGGAGCGCTGCACCGCCGACTCGACGCGGGCGCCCTCGACGAGGAGCGACAGGGCCTGAGCCACGTGGGCGGGCACCCCGGCGCGGGAGCAGAGCATCGTGAGGTGCGCCTCGACGTCGGCGAAGTGCTCCTGGGCGAGCGCGGCGATCGCCGGGTCCTGCCGCCCGAGCTCGGCGTGGCCGTTGATGAACGCGCAGCCGCGCCAGCCCTCGTCGGCGAAGCACTGCTCCAGGTAGCCGAACACCCCGAGGACCTCGTCCCGCGGGTCGTCGGAGGCCGCCGCGATCCCGTCGAGAGCGCGGCGCCAGGCTCCGTGCCACCGCTGCAGCACCGCGACGACGAGCGCACGCTTCGTCGGGTAGGCCGCGGTGAGCTCCGCACGGGTCAGCCCCGCCCGCTCCGCGACGTCGTCGAGGGTGACCGGGGTTACGCCGCGTTCGGTGAACAGGGCGTCGGCGGCACCGGAGGCCCGTCGCTGGACGGACGTCTCGCGGTCGGTCCGGACGAGGGTCGGGGTGACGGTGCTCATGCGCTCTCTGCTGGTCGACGGGGTTGGTTCGGGCGTTCGTGCGGGCTCGCCCGTGCGGTGAGCCTACTGACCGGGCACGCCCGACGTGTCGAGCGCCTCGGCGAGCAGGGCGCGCATGTCGATCGGCTGCGTCGCGGTGTCCGACGCCGCCGATCGACGCACCGGCAGCAGCGTGTCGGCGAGGGACCGGTCTGCCCCAGGGATCGCCCTGGTGCCCCGTGCGACCCGGGACCCGCGGATGCCGAGCTCGTTGCGGGGGATGCTCATGCGGAGACCCCGAGCAGGATCGCGGCCGACGCGGCCACCGTCACGGACACCAGCCCGGTCGTCACCGCGGCGACCTGCAGCCCGTGCTGCAGGCGGGCCTGACGGACCTCGGAGAAGGTGGTCCCCCGGCGGCTCGTCGACGAGACCGCGTGGCGGGCGCTCGTGGGTGCGGTGTCCAGGTCGGCGGCGATGGTCGTCACGGTGGCTTCCTCGTCTCGGGAGGTCCGGCTGGTCCGGACCCGTCGAGGACGACGCTAGGACGCCGTCCGCCGGGACGCGGTGCGGACGCCCGTGGTCGACGATTCCCGGACGTCCGAGCGCGACACCCGACGATCCGTGGACATCGACCGCGACCGCGGACCGGGCGGTCCACCCCCGGACCGGGGGCACGGCGATCCGGACAGGGCCGCGCGGAGCGGTCATCATGCACGAGACCCATGAACCCGACACCTCCGACCCGGATCGACGTGGACGAGCAGAGCTCGGACCTCGACGCCGCCCGCGACCTGCTCGCCACCACGTACGCGGGGAACGAGTGGCGCGCCGACGCGACCGCGATGCCGTTCGCGTTCCGGTTCGCGGCCGTCGGCGACACCGCGATGTCCCTCCGGACGATCCGCTTCGACGGGCACCTGCAGGGCGTGATGACCCCGTCCGAGGACTTCGTCGTGCAGTGGACGACCAGGGGGACCGCCACGATCGGCTCCGGGGACGTCCAGCTCCTGATGGAGCCCGGTCGGCCGCAGCTCTGGCCGCAGCAGGGCGCGGCGTTCTCGTACCGGGACTACGAGCAGAAGATCGTGCAGGTGAACCGGGCAGCGCTCGAGGAGGTCGCCGGCGAACGCGGGACGGCACCGGGGCAGCTCGTCCTGGACCACACCGTCCGCCCCGACGAGCGCGCCCTGCGGGTGTGGCGGAGCAGTGTGCAGCTCATCTCGCACACCGTGCTCGACCGGAAGGCGTCGCCGCTGCTGCAGGCCGAGATGGGACGGCTCGGCGCCCTCGCCCTGCTCGAGCTCTACCCGGTGGTCAGCGCGTCGCTCCCCGACGAGCTGCTGCTCCCCCGCAACGCCCACGTCCGACGGGCCGTCGAGTACGTGCACGAGCACGCGCACCTGCCGATCACGAGCACCGACCTGGCCCGGGTGGCCTCGCTGAGCCTCCGTGCGCTGCAGATCGCGTTCCAGCGGGCGTTCGAGCTCTCCCCCAACGCCTACATCCGGCAGGTCCGGCTCGACCGGGTGCGGGACGCGCTGCTGCAGGGCGACCCGGCGACGACGAGCATCGCCGAGGTCGCGAAGCAGTGGGGCTTCGCGCACGCCGGACGGTTCTCCGCGACGTACCAGCAGCGCCACGGCGAGTACCCGCGGGACACCCTGCGCCGACGAGCGTAGCGCCCGGCCGACGGGTCGGAACCCGGGCGTCAGCGCCCGTAGGCGTCGACGAACAGCGGGCCGCGGACCGTGCGGAGGGTGTCGACGAGCTGGTCGACCGTCCGCCGCGAGATGCCGGAGACCTCGAGGTCGTACGGCCCGAGTGCGGGGAGCCGACCCGTGCGGATCCGCACGACCTCCCACCCGACGGCCCGGACCGCGCGGTCCTTCCGGCGGTCCGTCTCCTGCCGCGGCCCGACGTGCTCGAGCCCGTGTCGCCCCGTGCTGTCGTACTCGATCGCGACGCGGAGCTCCGGCAGCACGATGTCCGGCCACGCCTCGACGTGGTCGAAGAACGGCCGGTCGAGGCGGATCGCGGTGTGGTCGAACGTCAGCGCGAACCGCTCCTGCAGGGCCGCCCGGAGTTCGGCCTCGACCGCTGAGGCCGTCGCGGGGGCGCACACGCTCGGGAAGGACTCCCCCGACGGCAGCCGGGGGGTCTTCGGGCAGATCGTCCGCGGGACGGGCGGTCGTGCGGCCGTCCGCCGTCCACCGCCGCCGGTCGCACCGGACCGCCCGGGTCGCGCACGGCTCGACGCCACGGCACCCGTCGGGACCGCCGTTGCTCCAGTCGGGCCCGCCACACGCGGCGACGGTCCCGCGCCACGCGACGGTGCCGCGCCGCGCGCCGGTGCCGCGGGCAGGGTCTGGCGACCGGTCACGCGCTCGGCCCGCTGCGGCGCGGGCACGGTCGCCGGCCAGTCCGCGGGCAGCACGGGCCAGCGGCGGGGCTGCGCCTGGAGCTGGCACTCCGGGCACCACACCGACCGACGACGCTCCCGGCCCGGCCGCGACCGCTGCTCGGCCGGCGTCGCGACGAAGACGTGGCCGACGTCGCACTCCCACGTGAGCAGGACCTCGGCCGTCGGGGGCACCTGGGTCAGGACGACGCCGTGGTTCCACTCCGGGTGGTACTGCCGGATCAGCACGGGGTAGGACGCCCACGCCGACCGGAACTCGCCGACGGCGTACGGAACCGCGACGCCGCGGGACCACTGCCGGCGGCGCCACCACGCATCGACGGGTTCGACCACCCCGCCACGGTAGGGACGGCCACCGACACCGCGGCCCGTCGACCGTCCGACCGTCCGCCCGTCCGGCCGCGCGACCGCCCGGTCGCGCGCGGCCCTGTCGTCAGTCCTGCGGGGGCGTCGCGAACGTGAAGCGCTCCGGCCCGGACTCCGACCCGTCGTCGAGCACCCGGATCCCGGCTTCGCGGCACGCCGTGACCCCGTCGCGGTGCACGCGCTCCGGACGCGGCCGCCGCGGGATGCCGGCCGCGCCGAACACCGCCCACGCGTTCGCCGCCGACGCGCTCGTGAACCGCGTGCTGTACCGCACCCCGGCGAAGCCCGCCGCGTCGAGGGCCCGTGCCCAGGCCTGCGGCACGCGGTAGTCCCCCATCGTCTGCAGCTCCGCGCCGACGCCCCACCGCACCGCCGCCGGGTGTGTGACGTCCGCGAAGCGACGGCCCCGCGAGGCCCGGGCCGCGACGACGACCATCTCGCGGGCGCGCGACGCGAACACCGTGTTCGTCGTCAGGACGTGGTGCGCGAGGCGCTCACGCACCGCGACCTCGACCGCGTCCGCCCAGTAGCAGGTGCCCCGCGGCACGGCGAGGTCGAACCGACCACCGTCGACCCCGTCGGCGTCCGGCTCCGTGCTCGCGAACCACCACGCGCCGCGGTCGTGCCGCTTCGCCCGGTAGAACGTGGTGCCGCGACTCTCCTCGGCGGGGAAGTCGGTCAGGTCGAGGTCGTCTCGCGGACGCTGCTGGGCGACGTCGGTGCGCCTGGGCGTCACGCGTCGGCCGCCCAGGCCGTGGCGGCACGACGGGCGGCGGCGAGGACCTGCTCGTGCCGGCCTTCGCGAAGCGCCTGCGCCGCGGTGGTGCCGCCGAACTCGTCCGCCACGGTGTGCAACCAGAGCGCGCTGCCCCACGGGTCGATCCGGTCGGGGTCGACGAGCGCGAGCACCTGCCGCAGGTGCGGCAGCGGCGTCCCGGACGCGCCGAACTGGAAGGACGGGAAGACGAGGCTGCCGTCGCCGATCTTCAGGCCGATCAGGTCGCGCTTCGCCACCGCCTTGCTGAGCGCCTGCCGGGTGACCCCACGCCAGGCCGCGAGCGTCGGGGTGTCGTAGAACGGCCCGATGAGCGCGTCGGCCTCGTGCTTGACGGAGGGCAGTGCGGCGAGCATCCGGTCGGCCAGGAGCTCCACGTCGACGCCGGACTCGAGCGCTCCGGCCGCGCGGCCGTCCGCGATCCGCCGGCGCAGTGCGTCGAGCAGGGCCGTCTCGTCCGCCGAGGGGCCGTCCGTCCCCCTGGGCTGCCGTGCGTGGGTCGTCGCTGCCATGGCACCTCCTGTCAACTGCGTCAACCGGATCCTACGCCGGCGCGACAACCGCGTCAACCACCGGCGCGCTGGCTCGGCGGCGCCGCGCTCAGCCGTCCAAGGCGCGCCGGGCGTACCCCACGAGCGCGTTGGCGTGACCGTGGCCGAGCCCGTGCTCCTCCTTGAGCCACGACACGACCTCCATGTGACGGTGGTCGTCGAGGCGGTCGGCGACCAGGTCGAGCCACTCCTGCACCGGCCGGCCGTAGGTCCGTTCGATGCTCGGGAAGTACGAGGCCGGGCCGGAGACCTTCGTGCCGTCGGCGGGCGGCTGCGGCGCGGGGACGCGGTGCGTGGTCACGGTGGTCAGGGTAGCTGCGCGAGGGTGGCACCGACAGGGGTCCCGTGCACGCCGCACCGTCACGCGGGGTCACCGGAGGTCACGCGCGCGACGCTCCGTGACGTCCCGTTCCGTCCCGTGGCGAAGTGTTGCGAGGACCCGTTGTCCGGGTCCGCCGGCCCTCCTACGGTCGCCCCATGACCGACACCACGGACCGCTCGACGCGCAGGTCCGCACCCCACGCGACCGCCCCGGCGACCGCAGCCGGCGCGCGCGACGGGAGCAGTGCCTCCCGTCCGCTCGCCCCGACCGTCGACGCGGCCGCACGCGCCGCGCTCGACCGTCCCGTCCTGCCGCTGCGCCACCCCGTGCGGTGGATCGCCGCCGCGGTCGTCCTGGTGCTCCTGCTGAACGGGGTCGAGACGCTCTTCACCAACCCGGCATGGGGCTGGCCCGCGGTCGGGAAGTGGCTGTTCAGCCCCGCGATCCTGACCGGACTGCAGTTGACGCTCGTCGCGACCGGGCTGAGCGCGGTGATCAGCTTCGCGGGCGGTGTCCTCGTGGCGCTGGCACGGCTGTCCCGCAACCCGGTGCTGTCCGGGCTGGCGTGGGGCTACGTCTGGCTGTTCCGATCGGTGCCGCTCATCCTGGTGCTCGTCTTCCTGTACAACCTCGGGTCGCTGTACCCGACGATCGGGATCGGGATCCCCTTCGGGCCGCAGCTCGAGGTACGGACGGCGAACGTGCTGGGCGACCTGGCGATCGGCGTCCTGGCGCTGAGCCTGAGCGAGATCGCCTACGCGTCGGAGATCGTCCGGGCGGGCGTCCTCGCGGTGGACCACGGTCAGCTCGAGGCGGCGCAGGCCCTCGGGCTCCCCCGCCGTCGGCAGTTCGTGCGGGTCGTACTGCCGCAGGCGCTCCGCTCGATCGTGCCGGCGTTCGTCAACCAGGTGGTCGGGTTGCTCAAGGCCTCGTCACTGCTGTTCTACGTCTCCCTGCTCGACCTGTTCGGCGTCGTCCAGAACCTGTCGAGCACCTACCCGACGGACATCATCCCGCTGCTCGTGGTCGCGACGATCTGGTACCTCGCGTTGACGAGTGCGGTCTCGGTCGTGCAGTACTACATCGAGCGGTGGACGTCGCGGGGGTCCGCGCGGGCGCTGCCGCCGACGCCCCTGCAACGGGTGCGGGCGGCGGTCCGGCGGGTGGGGGCTGTCCGGCCTGGAGGCACGGGTCGTGTCGCGCAGGTCGCCGGTGCCCAGCGGGTGGTCGCGTCGGGCACCAGGTCCGGTGCCGGCGCCGGCGCCGGAACCGTCGAGGTCGTCTCGTGAGCGCGGCCGTCGCGGTCGTCGGCGCGGTGAAGTCCTTCGGCGACCGGCGGGTCATCGACGGGGTCGACCTGGAGCTCGCCGCCGGGAGCGTCACCGTGGTCCTCGGGCCGTCCGGGTCCGGCAAGTCCACGCTGCTGCGCGCGATCAACCACCTCGAACCGCTCGACCGCGGCGTCGTGACGGTCGGCGGCGAGCCCGTCGGCGTGCGGTTGCGGACCGGGCGGGACGGTACGACCCGCTGGAAGGAGCTGCCAGAACGGGTGATCCTGCGGCAGCGGTCCCGGATCGGCTTCGTGTTCCAGCGATTCGAGCTGTTCCCGCACCTGACCGCGCTCGAGAACGTCGCCGAGGGGCCGATCGCCGCCGGAGTGGCTCGCCCGGTCGCGCTCCGTCGTGCCCAGGAGCTGCTCGAGCGCGTCGGGCTCGGCGACCGAGGGGCGTCCCGTCCACGGCAGTTGTCCGGCGGGCAGCAGCAGCGAGTGGCGATCGCCCGGGCGCTGGCGCTGGAGCCCGCGGTCGTGCTGCTCGACGAGCCGACCTCCGCGCTCGACCCCGAGCTCGTCGGCGAGGTCCTCGGCGTCATCCGGTCCCTGGCCGAGTCCGGCACGACCCTCGTCATCGTCACGCACGAGGTCGCGTTCGCCCGCGAGGTCGCCGACCACGTCGTCTTCCTCGACCACGGGCGCGTCGTCGAGCAGGGGCCGCCGCGCCAGGTCATCGATGCCCCGCAGCACCCCCGCACGCGCGACTTCCTGTCCCGCGTCCGCTGAGCCCTTCCTCCCGTTCCCCACCGTTCCCACCAGTCCCACCGTTCTCATCCGAGGAGTCCGCCTTGCCCACCACCGCTCTCTCCCGCTGGCGTCACCGCGCCGGAGCCCTCGTCCTCGCGGCCGGCGTCGTCGTCGCCCTGGCCGGGTGCGCCGCGAACGCCTCCGCCGCCGACGGCGCTGCCGGGTCCGCCGGGTCCGCTGACGGCACCGTGACGATCGGCGCCGCGTCCAACGGCGCCGCGACCGAGACGAAGGTCCGGGTCTCCGAGGACACGAAGCTGCACGACGCGCTCCCCGCCGACGTGAAGTCGTCCGGGAAGCTCACGATCGGCATCGGCGCGCTGCCTGCCGGATTCCCGCCGCTGGCCTTCACCGGGGACGACCAGAAGACGCTGACCGGTTCCGAGCCCGACCTCGGCCGGCTCGTCGCCGCGAAGCTCGGACTCCGGGCGGACGTGCAGAACGCCACCTGGGACAACCTGTTCGTCGGCATCGACGGCGGGAAGTACGACGCCGGGTTCTCGAACGTCACCGTGACCGAGCAGCGCAAGGAGAAGTACGACTTCGCGTCGTACCGGCAGGACAACCTCGCGCTCCAGGTGCTGAAGACCTCGAAGCTGACCTTCGACGGCGACCCGTCCGTGCTCGCCGGCAAGACGATCGCCGTGAGCTCCGGCACGAACCAGGAGAAGATCCTGCTCGAGTGGAAGGCCGACCTCGAGAAGGACGGCAAGACCATCGGCGTCAAGTACTACCCGGACGGCAACGCCGTGAAGCTCGCGCTCGACTCCGGCAAGATCGACGGCTACTTCGGCCCGAACCCGACCATCGCGTACGCGAACAAGCAGAGCGTGGAGAGCGCGCACCCGACGAGGACCGCGGGGACGTACTCCGGTGCCGGCTCGACCCTGCAGGGACTCATCGCGGCGACCACGAAGAAGGACAGCGGTCTCGCGAAGCCGATCGCCGACGCGATCAACGAGCTCATCGCGGACGGGACGTACGCGAAGTGGCTCAAGGCGTACAACCTGTCGAACGAGGCCGTGCAGACCTCGCAGGTGAACCCGGAGGGGCTGCCGCTCGACAACAGCTGAGCACGTCCCCTGTCCGTCGACACCCCTGTGACCGTCGTGGTCGCGGGGGTGTCCGGCGTGCGCGGTGCGGCTCGGTCGGCCGCGGTCACGTCTCGGCCGTGGCGCGGTGGCGGCGGCTCCGCGTCACGGTCGGCCGCGGACGCCCAGAGCGCAGGACACGCCGCGCGTCGCTCGCGCCGGGTGCACGACACGCCGTCCGGCAGCGCCGAGCGGGCCACATGTCGGCAACTCGGCGGGGCAACGCCGGCGCGCCCGACGCAGCGGGTCGCGTCGGCGCCTCCCCGCCCGACACGCCCGACCGCGGACGCCGAGAGCGCAGGACATGCCGCGCATCGCTCGCCCCGGGTGCACGACACGTCGTCCGGCAGCGCCGAGGGTGCCAGATGTCGGCATCTCGGCGAGGCGGCGCAGGCGGGGGCGGGCGCAGCGCGGCAGTGCGGCACGCCCGGGTCAGGCGGCCGGCGCCAGCGCCCGGCGCGCCCACTCGGCGGCGAGCAGCTCGTAGGAGCGGACGCGGGCGGCGTGGTCGTGCGTGATGGTCGTGACGAGCAGCTCGTCCGCCCCGGTCACACGGCGGAGCACCTCGAGCCGGTCGGCCACGTGCGCCGCGTCGCCGACGAACCGCGACACGAGCCGGTCCCGCACGGCGGCGACCGCCTCGTCGGGGAGCGGTGTCGCACGGGCCGCGTCGGGCGTCGGGTACGGGATCGCCCCGACACCGGAGCGGATCGAGTGCACCCACTGGCCGTACCCGAGGGCGAGCTCCTCGGCCTCGGCAGCGGACCGCCCGACGACGACGTCGGCCGAGACCACCACCCGCGGCGCATCGAGCACCCCCGGGCGGAACGACGCACGGTACGCCTCGACCGACGCCAGCACGGTGCCCGGCGACGAGTGGTAGTTCGCGCCGTACGGCAGCCCGAGGGACCCGGCGACGCGGGCGCTCTCGCCGCCGGTCGACCCGTGGATCCACAGTTCGACATCGGCGCCGGTCGCGGGCGGCGCCTCGACGACCTTCCCGCCGCGGGTCCAGGTGCCGGCGAAGAGGGCCCGGACGAGCGCGAGGTCGTCGTCGAAGCGCTCGACGTCGCCCGGCACGCGACCCAGCAGCTCGCCCTGCAGCGCGAACGTCGACCCCGGAGCGACCCGGAAGTCGAACGGTGCGGGGAGGAGCAGGCCGTCGACGACCTGGTCGGCACGAGGCGCGAGCGACGGCGGCTTCGGTGTCCCCGGCGCCGGGGCCCCGGACCGGCCGAGCCCGAGGTCGAACCGCGGTCCGTACAGCCCGGTGAGCGTCCCGAAGGTCTCCGCGATCTGCAAGCCGCGGACGTTCCCGACGAGCGTCGCGGCACTGCCGACCCGGATGCTGGACGTGACCGCGGCCACGGCACCGATCACCACGGTCGGCGCGCTGCCCGCGACGCCCGGGTTCAGGTGGTGCTCGGCGAGCCAGTAGCGGGCGTACCCGGCACGCTCGGCGGCGCGGGCCAGGTCGAGGGTGCGGTGCAGTGCGGTCGCCGACGACGACCCGGAGACGACCGGGACCAGGTCGAGGACCGAGAGCGGGACGGCGGTCACGCGGACACCGCCTGCCGGTCGCGGACGGCCCCGGAGAGGCCGAGGGTGTCGCGGAGCGTGGCGCCCTCGTCGTAGGACTCGCGGTACACCCCGCGCTCCTGCAGCAGCGGGACGACGCGGTCGACGAACTCGTCGAGGCCGTACGGGTTGGTGTGCGGGACGACGACGAACCCGTCCGACGCCCGCTCCTGCACGTACCGGTCGATCTCGGCGGCGATCGACGACGGCGTGCCGACGAACCCGCCGCGCGTCGAGACCTGGATGACGAGCTCGCGGATGGACAGGTGCTCGGCCGCGGCACGGTCGCGCCAGTCCTGCACCAGAGCGCGGGGGTCACGGACGTGGCGCACCCGTCCCCTGGTGATCGTCTCGGCGTCGACGTCCGGCTCGACGTCGGGCAGCGGACCGTCGACGTCGTACGACGACAGGTCCCGGTTCCAGACCTGCTCGAGGAACGCGATCGCCGTCGCCGGGCTGACCTGGGCGCGGCGGATCGCCCGCGAGTGCTCCTCGGCCTCGGCCTGGGTGTCCCCGAGCGTGAAGGTCGCCCCGGGCATCACGAGCAGTTCGGCCTCGGACCGTCCGACGCGCTCGAGCCGGGCGGTGACGTCGTCGTAGAAGGTGCGCGCGTCCTCGAACTCGGTGTGGAGCGAGAAGACCACCTCGGCGTGCCGGGCGGCGAGGTCGCGGCCCTCGTCGGAGTCCCCCGCCTGGACGACGACCGGGTGCCGCTGCGGGCTCCGCGGGACCGGGAACGTCCCGGTGACGTCGAACTGCGGTCCGTGGTGGTCGACGTCCCGGATGCGCGAGCGGTCGGCGAACCGTCCGGACGCCGTGTCCGCGACCACCGCGTCGGCGTCCCAGGAGTCCCAGAGCTCCCGCGCCGTCTCGACGAACTCCGCCGCCCGCGTGTACCGGTCGGCGTGGTCGAGGAACCCACCACGGCGGAAGTTCGCCCCGTGGAACGCGTCCGAGCTCGTCACGACGTTCCACCCGGCGCGGCCGTCGGTCAGGTGGTCGAGCGTCGCGAGCTGCTTCGCGAGCTCCACGGGCTCGTTGAAGGTGGTCTGCAGGGTGCCGACGAGACCGATGTGCGACGTGACCCCCGCCAGGGCCGCGAGGATCGCGAGGGTGTTCGGCCGCCCGACGACGTCGAGGTCGTGGATCCGTCCCTTCTGCTCGCGGAGCCGCAGTCCCTCGGCGAGGAACAGGTAGTCGAAGCACCCGCGCTCGGCGTTCCGGGCGAAGTGCTCGAAGGACGAGAACGCGATCTGGCTCTCGGCTCGCTCGTCGCTCCAGATCGTCGTGTTGTTGACGCCCGGGAAGTGGGCGGCGAGGTGGACCTGACGCTTCGTGCTCATGACGAGACCCCCTGGGTCGGGACGGCGTACCGGCTGACCGCCGGCGCGATGCCGAGCCGCGTGCGCAGGTCGACGGTGGGACGGGACGGCGGGTCGGCGCGCAGGCCGGCGGTGACGAGGGCGGGGACGAGCTGCCGGGCGATCGCCGTGCTGTCGGCGGGCGTCCGCAGCGGGCGGAGCCGGGCCCCGGCGTAGCCGATCGCGCGGAGGTCCGCGATCCTGTCGACGAGGCCCGTCGCGGTGGTGGCGAGCACGGCGGCGTCCGACGCTGCCGAGTACGGCGACCCGGACGCGGCGTCGAGGGCGGCGAGCTCGTCCTCGGCCTCGGCGACCGAGGACCCGAGGAGCACCGCGAGGTCCGCGAGGACCGGACGGACCCTGGCGGACCCGGCCGCCTGCTCGGCGTGACGGACGCGTGCCAGCGCGCCCCGCGCCTCCAGGCCGACACCGCCGACAGCGCTGACACCGCCGACAGCGCCGACACCGCGGACAGCACCCGACGGACCCGACGGACCTGACGAACCCGACGCGCCCGGTGTGACGAGCACCACGTCCGCCGTGTCGACGGCCAGGCGAGCCGCGTCGTCGTCGTGCGCGAGCGCGAACACGGGCGGCCGCCCCTGCGGCGACCGCGGGACGATCGACGCGCCGTGCACCGAGACGTGCTCGCCCACGAAGCGGGCGTCGTGGATCCGGTCGCGGTCGATGAAGCGGCCCGTCGCGACGTCGCGGATGATCGCGTCGTCGTCCCAGCTGTCCCAGAGACGGGAGACGACCTCGGCGACCTCGCGGGCCTCCGCGGCGAGCGTCACCGGGTCGTCGCCGCCGGGGCGGCGGCCGAAGAGCGCGGCCTCGCGGGTCGTCGGGCTCACCTGGATCCGCCACCCGGCTCGCCCCGCGGAGACGTGGTCCAGGGTCTGGAGGCCCGTGGCCACGTGGAACGGCTCGGTGTGCGTGACCGAGACGGCCGGCACCAACCCCACCGAGCGGGTCGCGGGTGCGACCGCGCTCGCGACCAGGAGGGCGTCGAGCCGCCCCACGACGGTCCGGGTGTCGAGGTCGCCGTCGGCGTCGAGGGGACCCGCGGTGAAGGCGTCCTCGAGCGTGACGGCGTCGACGCCGGCGCGGTCCTGCTCGACGACGACGCGGCGCCAGTGCGCGAGCCGGGTGGTGTCGCGGGCGGCTGCGGGGTCGGTGCGCCAGGCGGCCGGGTGCCAGCCGGCGCCCTGGAGGGCCGTGACGAGGATGGTTCGGTCGGGCATGGAGCCGACGCTACGGCCGGGACGGTCCGGCGACGACGGGTGTTGCGGAGGATGACCGGACGTTGCGTCGTGTGACGTCCGGCAGGCTCGTCGGATGGTGTCCTGCTTCCTGACCCACGCCGAGGTGGTCGTCGACCCGGAGGTCCCGATCGAGTCGTGGGGGCTGTCCGTCGCCGGTCGACGCCGTGCCGCAGCGGCCCACCGCCTCGCGTGGTCCCCCGAGGTCGGACGGATCGTCTCGAGCGCGGAGCGGAAGGCCGAGGAGACCGCGGCGGTGCTCGCCCGGGCCGTCGGGCGCGGACCGGACGTCGAGATCGAGATCGAGGTCGAGCCCGCGCTCGGCGAGATCGACCGCAGCGCGACGGGCTATCTGCCACCGGCCGAGTTCGAGGCCGTCGTCGTCGCGTTCTTCGCCCGTCCGGAGGAGTCCGTCCGAGGATGGGAACGTGCGGTGGACGCGCAGGCCCGGATCGTCGCGGCCGTCCGGGCGCTGACCCGGACCGGGGACGTGACGGTCGTGTCGCACGGTGCGGTCGGCGCGCTGCTCCTCGCCGATCTCCGCGGCGTGCCGATCAGTCGGGCGCTCGACCAGCCGGGGATGGGCAGCGTGTTCACGTTCGACCCGCGGCGGTGGCGCGCGTGCTCCGGGTGGGCGCGGGTCGGCTGACCGGGCGGGTGAAGCAGCCCGGCGCGGAGCGGGCGGCGGCGGCCGCGTGCCCGCCGTGGGGCGCACTGCCCCCGCGCAACCGGAAGCACGCCGCACCACGCGTTTCCGCGGTACGACGTGCTCCCGGTTGTGCAGAGCGCAGCACACCGCACCGCAGCACACCGCGGCGCAACACACCGCACCCCGGCGGGCGGCGCAGCCGCGTCAGGCAGGTAGGCGCTCCCCCGCCTCGACCGCGACGTCGAGCCGGTTCTCCCGCGGGGGCAGCGGGCAGGTCGCGTGCGCGGTGTAGGAACAGGGCAGGTTCGTCGCCCGGGTGAAGTCGAGCCGCACGCGGCCGTCCGCACCGGGCGCGGGCACGTCGAGACTCCGCGTGGCGGAGGTCGTCACGCCGCTCGTCCGGTCGGTGAACAGCACGTGCAGCCCGTCACCGTGCCCGTTGAACGCCAGGAGCGTCCGCGGTCCGTCGAGCTCGAACGACAGCGTGCCCCGCGCGGCGAACACGTGCTGCAGGCCGTCGACGACGGAGCCGACCGTGACCTCGCGCGGCACGTCGAAGGGCTCGAAGCGGGCCTCGACGACGAAGCGCTCGTCCGGCGCGAAAGTCGGGGTCCCGCGGTACGCCGTGCGCGTCGGGGCGGCCGGGTCGCGCGGACGGAGGAGGTCGCTGCCGCCGCGCCGGGCGACCTCGACGACGACGTCGCGGTCCTCGAGGTGCCAGACCACGCGGGGTTCTGGACGGTCCTGCAGCCTGCCGAAGCGGTGCGTCCCGGTCACGGTGGTGCCGTCGACCTCGAGGGACTCGTCGGGCGCGAGGGTGACGACGGGCCCGGCCTCGTCCGTCGACCACGCCCCGGGGAGGTCGTCGAACTGCTCAGGCGTCGGCGTGAGCCAGCGCATGCTCGTGATCGCGAGGAACCCGTGCTCGCTCGCCCGCGCGGCTTCGTGGGCGGCGTGCCACTCGGCCCACTCGGCGGCGGCGGTGCTGGCGGCGGGCCCGGTCGTCGTGCTCATGGTCCGACCGTACGGCCTCGGCGGACGTGGCCGGACGCAGCCGGACACGCGCCGTCACGCAAGCGGGCGGAACACGTCGCCCGGACGTGACCGGGGTGACCGAGATGGCCCGCTCGCGACGCCGGTGACGCGACGGGCCGCTCGCGGCGGCGGGTACCAGCGTGGCCAGGATCCGGACGGGAGGCACGGTGCGGGCTGGTGCCGTGCCTCCTGTCCGGCTCCTGCCGCCGACGCGACGTTCCTGCCCATGACACGCGCGATGGGAGGCAGGACCGCGCATGGCAGGCCGGGAGGAACGACCCACCACGAGCGGAACGGCATCCCACGAGCGGAACGGGCGGGGCGGGCGTCAGCGGCGGCGGAGCAGCACCGTGCCGACGAGCGCGGCGACGCCGGCCCAGAGCAGCGGGCGCGTGACCCGCCGGCGCTTCGCGACCCACCCGCCGTCGGTGGCGTTCGCGTGGTCCGCCGGGGCGTAGAGGTTGCCGTCGGTGGGGTCCTGGCGGCCGCGGAGGGCGAAGACCTCGACGGCGGGCCGGGTGATGCGGTGGAACAGCCACGGCACGACGAACTCGGCGGGCACGAGCGCGGCCTGCAGCCGCCCGACGTACCGGTTGCGCTTCGGGTGCAGGGCCTGGGCGACGACGGCCTTCGCGGCGCGCTGCACGGAGACGGTCGGCGGCAGCGGATGCGAGGCCTTGCCGGTGTAGTTCGCGCCGTTCTGGTAGATCGGGGTGTCGATCGTCGAGGGCAGCACGGCGCCGAAGCGGATCCGCGTGCCCTGGTGCTCGTCGGCGAGCACGTCCATCAGGCCGAGGGCCGCGTGCTTGCTCGTGACGTAGGCCGACTGGTACGGCGCGGACAGGAGCGACTGGATCGACCCGACGAGCACGTAGGTGCCCTCGCCCCGCTGCTGCCAGTGCGGGAGCAGGGCCTTCACGGCGTGGACGTGCCCGTGCAGGTTCGTGTCGACGACGCGCTTGAAGGCCTCGGTGGGCGTCTGTTCGAACAGGCCGTAGACGAACAGGGCCGCGTTGCCGACGAAGACGTCGATCCGGCCGTACCGTGCCGTCGTGGTGGCGACGAGGTCGGCGACCTGGTGCTCCTCGGCGACGTCGGTGGGGATCGCGACGGCCTCGGCACCGAGGTCCCGGCACTCCTGCGCCGCGTCCTCCAGGCTCTGGCGGCCCCGGGCGGCGAGCACGAGGGTCGCGCCCTGCCGGGCGAACTCGTGTGCGGCCGCCCTCCCGATGCCGCTCGATGCTCCGGTGACGACGACGATCTTCCCGCGGAACCGATGTGCCATGACCTCGGTGGTACCCGGACGCCGCTCCGCCGTCCCCCAGGCGTCGCGGTCCGCGGCCACGCCCGCACGCGTCGGACGTCGGGCCGAGGTGCCACGCTTCCGCGCGTCGGAGGGAGGTGCCACGATGGGCGCATGCCCCGTGACGACCTGACCGTCGAGGAAGCGACCGCGATCGCCGAGCACGCCCGCTCCGGTTCGCTGCCGCTCGACGACCCCGAGGTCCGCAAGGTCGTCGACCAGGCCAACCGGACCCTGGTGCGCGCGCAGATGTGGGGCGAGGACCGCAGCCCGAAGCTCCGACGGCGCCGGCGCATCATCGCGTTCGCCGCCCTGGCGATGGTCCTGGTCTGGGTCGTGGGGCTGCTCGGCCCGCTGCTGCTCCGGCTCGGTGTCTGAGCCGAAGCGCCTGAGCCGACGCGCCTGAGCCGACGCACCTGAGCCGACGCGCCTGAGCCGGAGCGCCTGAGCCGACGCGCCGCGGAAGCCGTACCAGTCCGACCTGCGCGACACCCCGGCGTCCGGAGTTGCCGAGTGATGCTCGAACCGGTTGACTCGGGCGGGTGACGAGCACCACCGACCGGAGCGGCGTGACGTCGTGGACGACCTCCGTCCGGGACGACACCGGACCGATCGTGCTGACCGGCGTCCGGGCCTCGTGGGAGCCCCTCGTCAAGCAGACCGTCGTCGCGGTCCTGGTCGTGGGCGCCGCGGTCGCGAGCGTCCTGACGCCCTGGCTCGAGGTCACCGACGCGCCGCTGATGTGGACCGCCGTCGGGCTCGTCCTCGTCGGGCTGCTCGGCGGCGGGCTGATGGCCCGCTGGCCGGCCGTCACCCGGGTGGAGCTCCTGCTCCCGGCCCTCGACTTCCTGGCCGTCGGCCTGCTCCGCTACGGCACCGGCGAGACGCGGTCGGTGTTCCTGGCGATCGTCGTCCTGCCGGTCATCTGGATGGCGACGAACCCCGGGCGCCGACACGTGGTCTACCCGCTGCTCGGCACCGCCGCGACGCTGCTCCTCCCCTACGTCCTGGACCCCGTGGCACCGCAGCCGAGCGAGCTGGTGCGGCTCGTGGTGGCGCTCCTCGTCTACGCCGCGGCCGCCGCGGTGACGAACGAGCTCGCCCGCCGTGCGGACCTGCAGCTGAACGCCGTGCAACGGAAGCGCCGGGTGGCCGAGGGTGAGATCGACCGCGCCGCGCTCGTCCAGCGCTCCCTGCTGCCGACGACGACCGCCGGGCTGCCGGACGAGCTGCGGGCCGTCGGGGTCTGCCTGCCGTCGCGGACGGTCGGCGGCGACTTCTACGACTGGTTCCCCACGGGCGAGGGCGCCGCCTTCACCCTCGGCGACGTGATGGGCAAGGGCGTCGGCGCCGGGATGATCGCGGCCGCCGTGCGGTCCCTGATCCGGAGCACCGTCGACGAGACCGACCCCGCGGTCGCCGTCCGCCGGGCGGCCTCCGGGCTCGCCACCGGCGGCTCGGACCTGACGAGCGGGCAGTTCACGACCTGCTTCCACATCCGGATCGACCGGGACGGGCACGCACGCTGGGTCGACGCCGGCCACGGCCTGACCGTCCTGCGTCGGGCGGACGGCTCCGTCCACCCGCTGCGCGCCGGGCACCTGCCGATCGGCGTGGGCACGACGTGGAGCGCGGTCACGACGTCCCTCGATCCCGGCGACGTGGTCGTGGCGGTGAGCGACGGTGTGCTCGACCTGTTCGGCGGCGACCTCGACGCGCTCGACCGGTTCGAGGCCTGGGTCGCCTCGCGCTCGCACGCGCAGGAGATCGTCGACGGGATCGCGGAGCTCGCCGCGTCGGGCGACCACCCGGACGACGTCACCGTCCTCTGCGTCGCGTACCGCCCCTGACCGAGGGACCGACGCGCACCCCGCCGGCCGTCCCCCGCAGGAGGGTCCGTCGAAGTGTGGACTGGTGTACGGTCCGCGTCCGGGCGATGATCCAGCGACCCGATCCGCCCGTACCCCAGGGACCACCCGATGCCCCAGCACCAGACCCCCGCTGCCGCGCGCCCGCTCGACCGGCGCCGTTTCCTCACCCTCGGCCTGACCGGGACCGCCGCCACCGCAGCCGCGGCGACCGCCGCCCTCGCCGCACCGGACGCCGCCGAT
Organism: Curtobacterium sp. AG1037; assembly: GCF_003349855.1. NCBI lineage: Bacteria > Bacillati > Actinomycetota > Actinomycetes > Micrococcales > Microbacteriaceae > Curtobacterium > Curtobacterium sp. AG1037. Next base: position 47,292 of record NZ_QQAO01000009.1, read on the forward strand.
GCCGCCACCCGCACCGCGGCCACCACGAGCACGACCACCCCGACCAGGCTGCTCGCCGCCGACGAGTTCGACGGCCCCGCCGGCAGCGCCCCGAACCCCGCGATCTGGCGTTTCGACACCGGTGCCGGCGGGTGGGGCAACCAGGAGCTCGAGACCTACACCGACTCCCGCCGGAACAGCGCCCTGAACGGCTCCGGCCAGCTCGCGATCACGGCGATCCGCGAGCCCGACGGCACCTTCACCTCGGCCCGGCTGAAGACCGAGAGCACCTTCACCGCACAGTACGGCCGCGTCGAGGCGCGCATCAGGATCCCTCGCGGGCAGGGCATCTGGCCCGCGTTCTGGATGCTCGGGGCCGACATCGGCCAGGTCGGCTGGCCCGCGTGCGGCGAGATCGACGTCATGGAGAACGTCGGGTACGAGCCGACCATCGTGCACGCCACGGTGCACGGCCCGGGCTACTCCGGCGCGAACGGCCTGTCCGCCGCGTGCACGAACCCGACCGGCGCCGCCTTCGCCGACGACTTCCACGTCTTCGGCGTCGACTGGCGCCCCGACTCGATCACCTGGCTGGTGGACGGTGTCGAACGCGGCACCGTCACCCGCGCCGCCGTGGGCACGAACCCGTGGGTGTTCGACAAGCCGTTCTTCGTCGTGCTGAACGTCGCCGTCGGGGGCACCTGGCCCGGGTCGCCGGACGCGACCACGCGGTTCCCGCAGCAGATGCTGGTCGACTGGGTACGCGTCTGGCAGCTGGGCTGACGCCGGTCGGGAGGCTCGTGGCGGGCGCCACCACCTGCCTTGTGTCCGGTGGTTGGTCGCGTCAGCGACGCTGGCGCGCCAGCAGCCAGAGGTAGGTGCTGTGCCCGGCGAGGGCCAGGCCGAAGAACACGGCGGCGACCGCGTAGACGCGGTCGAGCTTGCCCTGCCCGATCACGAGCATGACGACGCAGAAGACGACCGCAGCGGCGAGCACGCCCACCTGGATCGTCGACCAGATGCGGCGGAAACGGGGCATGCCGGAGTCGCTCACGTCTCCATCCTGCCCCAGTCCGGTCACTTCTCGGGGTCGTGGCCCCAGTTCATGAGCGAGTACCGCCACTTCGAGTCGTGCGTGTCGCCCTTCGGCTCCTGCTTGCCGTGCCGGGCGACGTACCCGACGACCTTCCGCATGTGGGCGTAGTCGTCGTCGGTGTAGTCGGCCTGCTTCTTCTCGAGGATCCGGACGATGTGCCGCCCGCTCTCGTGTCCGGTCGACTCGCCACCGCTCGCGGGCTTCTGGCCGACCTCCTTCGACTCGTCGGAGTCGAGCCACCGCTTCAGCTCCGACGCGGTCATGTTGACGGCGTCGGCGAAGTCGTCCCGGGTCTGCTGCTCGTCGTGCTGCTCGTCGCTCATGGCGGTCACGCAACCCGCGCCGCCTGGGCGCCGACGCAGGAGCGGTTGTCCCCCGAACCGGTGCGCACATCGGACGCCGCTGCAGGTGCTTCCAGGGCCGAACGGGTTGTGTGTCCCCCGAACCCACCACCGAGAAGGAAGCGAGAGCAGCATGCGCGCAGTGGTCTGGCACGGGATCGGCGACATCCGACTCGACGACGTCCCCGAGCCCACCGTCCAGCACCCGGAGGACGCGATCGTCCGGATCACCCGGAGTGCGATCTGCGGCACGGACCTGCACTTCGTGCGCGGGACCATGGCGCCGATGGAGGAGGGCACGATCCTCGGCCACGAGGCCGTCGGGGTCGTCACCGAGGTCGGCGACGCGGTGCGCGGCTTCAGCCCCGGTGACCGCGTGGTGATCAACTCGACGATCTCCTGCGGTGCCTGCCGGTACTGCCGGATGGGCAAGACCGCCCAGTGCGACGTCGCGAACCCGAACGGGCCGCAGGCCGGCACGAGCTTCTTCGGCGGCCCGCAGTCGACCGGCCCGGTCAACGGCCTGCAGGCCGAGTACGTCCGGGTCCCCTACGCGCGGAACACCATGCACCCGCTGCCCGAGAACGTCAGCGACGAGCAGGCGATCCTGCTGTCGGACATCTTCCCGACCGGCTGGTTCGGTGCCGAGCTCGCCGGGGTCACCCGCGGGGACGTCGTCGTGGTCTTCGGTGCCGGCATCGTCGGGCAGTTCGCCGCGGCGTCGGCGTACAAGCTCGGCGCCGGCCGCGTGATCGTCGTCGACGGGGACGAGACCCGGCTCGCGGCGGCCCTGGCGCAGCACTGCGAGGTCGTCGACTACAACCGCGAGGACCCGGTGCAGGCGATCATGGACCTGACGAACGGCATCGGCGCGGACGCCGTGATCGACGCCGTCGGGGTCGACGCCGAGCGCCCGAAGCGCGGCCCGGCAGCGGTGTCCGACGAGCAGGCCTCGCAGTTCGACGCCGAGGTCCAGCAGGTCGCGCCGGACGCGTCCCCGGACGGCTTCGGCGACCTCGAGCAGTGGAAGCCCGGCGACGGCCCGTCGCAGGTCGCGCAGTGGGCCGTTGCCTCGGTCGCGAAGTACGGCCGCATCGGCATCATCGGCGTGTACGGCCCGACGGCGGAGCGCTACCCGATCGGGCAGGCGATGAACAAGAACCTGACGATCCGGATGGGCAACTGCGACCACCACTCGGTGACGCCGCCGCTCATCGACCTCGTGGCGTCGGGGCAGTTCGACCCGACGGCGCTCATCACCGAGCACGAGCCGGTCGGTTCGGCGATCGAGGCGTACGAGGCCTTCGACCGTCGCGAGCCGGGCTGGGTCAAGGTCGAGCTGGAGGTCGCCGAGTGACCGGGCCGATCGACCAGTACGCGTTCGGGGACCCGCGGACGCGCTACCCGGACGTCTCCCCGGAGCCGCAGACCCAGGACGAGCCGGGTCTGCAGTCCGAGATGACCCCCGTGCCGGACCTCGGCGAGGACTCCTACCGGGGCACCGGACGCCTGGAGGGTCGGCGTGCGGTCATCACCGGCGGCGACTCCGGCATCGGTGCGGCCGTCGCGATCGCCTTCGCCCGCGAGGGTGCCGACGTCGTCCTGGCGTACCTGCCCGAGGAGCAGTCGGACGCCGACCACGTGGTCGAGCAGGTCGAGGCGGCCGGTCGTCGTGCCGTGACCGTCCCCGGTGACCTCCGCGACAAGGCGTACGCCGGGCAGCTCGTCGAGCGGGCGGTCGCGGAACTCGGCGGCATCGACACCGTCGTCAGCGTCGCGGGCAAGCAGCGCTGGCAGCCGGACCTGCTCGACATCACCGACGAGCAGTTCGAGACGACGTTCGACGTCAACGTGTTCGGGCTGTTCCGGCTCGTCAAGGCCGCACTGCCGCACCTCGAGCCCGGGTCGACGATCACGACGACCGCGTCGATGGAGGCGTACAAGCCCGCGCCGGACCGGCTCGACTACGCCGCGTCGAAGGGCGCCATCAACAACTTCTCGAAGGGGCTCTCGCAGCTCCTCGTGGAGCGCGGGATCCGCGTGAACGTCGTCGCTCCGGGACCCACCTGGACCGTCCTGCAGCCGAGCGGTGGTGTCGACCCCGAGTCGCTGCCGGAGTTCGGCAGCAGCGAGTCGCCGATGGGCCGCGCCGCGCAGCCCGCCGAGCTCGCCCCCGCCTACGTGTTCCTCGCCTCGCAGGAGTCGAGCTACGTCGTCGGCGAGACCCTCAACGTCAACGGCGGCATGGTCACCCCCTGACCGGGAATGCCGGAGCCGCCTCCGGCGTCGAACCATCCACCGACATGCGAAGGAGCACATCATGACCCTCGACCTCCACAAGGGGAACGGCGTCGACACCGAGCGCCGCTGGAACCCGACCACCACCACGCTGCGTGTGCTGCACGACGAGCCGCAGACGACCTTCGGTCGCTGGCTCGGCCAGATCAACGGACAGCACTGATCAACGGACGGGAGGCGCGGTGCCAGCTGGCACCGCGCCTCCCGTCCGTCTGCCGGTACCGCCTGCGGACCGGCGCGCGTCAGGCGGGGACGCCGCTGATGTCGACGAGCCAGGTGACCCCGAAGCGGTCGGTGAGCATCCCGAACGTGTCGCCCCACGGGGCATTCGTCAGCGGCTCGATGACGGTCGCACCGTCCGACAGGCCCTCCCAGTAGCCGGTGAGCCGGGCCTCGTCGTCGCCGCTCAGCGAGAGGGAGATGTTGCTCCCGGTCGGGGCGGGCATGCTCGACGGCGAGTCCGACGCCATGAGCGTCAGGTCGTCGGTTTCGATCTGGCCGTGCATGACCTTGTCGGCGTCCGCCGGGTCCTGGACCATGCCGCCCTCGGCGAAGGTCATCGTCTTCAGTTCGCCGCCGAAGACCGCGTGGTAGAAGCCGAGGGCGTCGCGGGCCTGGTCGTGGAAGCCGATGTACGGGTTGAGCGTGACGGACACGGGTGGTTCCCTCCGGGTCGGGCGGACGTCGTCGTCCGGTGGGCACCATGCTGGCAGGTCCCGGCCTGCCGCGGAAGTCTCTCGGGCAGCGCCGTCGGTCAGGCCGCGGCGGCGGTGACGTACGCGGAGGCGCCAGGGGTCGCCCACACACGGCCGTCCACCCCGAAGGCCAGGACGTCGACCGAGTCGTCTTCGGTCACCGAGCCGAGGTCGTGCTCGTCGCCCGCGAGGACCGCGGTGGCGAGGACGTCCGCGGTGACGATGTCCGACGCGACGAGGGTGACCTGCCGGAACACCGGCTCGGCCCGGCGCCAGACGTGTTCGCCGCGCTCGGCGGTGCCGGAGGTCGCGACCGCCCGACGGTCGTCGCCGAGCGGGACCACGCCGACGACTCGCGTGCGGTCGAGCGGATCGACGACGCCGACCTGCCAGGGGTCGTCGCCCTGCGTCCCGCTCGCGAGCACGTCGCCGCCGGCGGCGAGCATCCAGTCGGCGGACCCCGCCCGGGAGACGGCGTCGAGGACGGCTCCGGCGTCGCGGATCGCGAGGGCCTTCACGACCCCGGACAGGTCGAGTACGCCGTCCGGTCGGTGCGGGGTGAAGGCACCGTGCGTCCGCTCGCGCCAGTCGAGGGCGAGCGCGTAGGTGTCACGGACGTCCTGCGGTGCGGCCGCGAGCCGGAGCGTCCCGGCGGCGATCCGGCTGAGCGCGGAGTCCGGGTCGTACAGGCTGTACCGGCGGTCGTACGCGACGAAGACGTCCCGGACGGCGAGGGCGGTCGGGGCGTCGGCGCCGCGGAGGCTCACGACCGTGCCCATCGTCTCGAAGGTCCGCACGGCGGTGTCGGCCGCGGGCCCGTCGACGCGGCTCAAAGGCCCGCCTGGTCGAGGGCGGACTGCAGCGAGGTCGTGTAGCCCTCGCTCGTGTAGGTCGCACCGCTGACCGCCTGGATCGTCGCGGACTGCGCCTGCAGGGCCTCCTGCCGGAGGATCGGCGCGGCCTGCTGGCTGATCGCGACCGACCGGCCGTCCCGGTTCGTGAGCTGCAGGGCCTGGACGTCGGTCAGTTTCCCTCCGCTGACGGTCACCCGGACCTGCACGGGGCCGTAGCGGGTCTCGGCGGCGGTGCCGGTGTAGGTGCCGGACGCGCCGCTGCCGCCGGACGCGCTGCCGCCGCCGGCGGACGGGGCGGTGGTGGCCGGGGCGGTGGCGGTCGTGCCACCGGTCCCGGTGGCTCCCGTCGCGCTCGTCCCGCTCGTGCCGCTCGTGGTGCCGGAGTTCGTCCCGGCCGTGGTGCCCGACGCGGCGACCTGGGCGGGCTGGCCGCCGAGCTGCCACCCGATGGCGAGCACCGCGACCGAGGACAGCGCGCCGATGACGACCCCGCGGGTCCGCACGGCGGTCACGAGGCGAACCGTTCCTGGTGGATGCGGTGCTCGGGGACGCCGGCCGCGCGGGCCTCGGCCACGACGAGGTCCGTCCACACCTGCGGGCCGCAGACGTACAGGTCGGAGTCGAGCAGGTCCGGGAACACGCTCCGCAGGTGCACCCCGCGACGCAGGTCGTCCTCGGTCATCCAGCTCTCGACCGACCGGGCACGCGGCCCGACCATGCCGTACACACGACTGCCGGTACGACGGGCGAGCTCGGCGGTCTCCTCCCACAGGTACTGCTGGTCGCTGTCGGAGCCACGGAGGAGCACCGTCGCCTCGCCCGGACGCAGGTCGGCGTCCTCGAGCAGGGCGCGGATCGGGGTGATGCCGATGCCCGAGGCCACGAGCGCGAGCTTCGGCGCGGACCGAGCCTGCTTCGTGAAGACCCCGTACGGCCCCTCGAGCGAGACGGCCGTGCCCGGACGGATCCGACCGAGCCGCGCGGACCCCGCGCCGAGGTCGCGCACCGTGATGCGGGCGCCGTTCCGGCTCGGGACCGCGGAGAACGACACCGGGTGGGCGTGCCACCAGGTCTGCCGGCTCCAGAAGCGCCAGACGCCGTACTGGCCGCCGTGGGCACCGAGCGCGTCGAGGTCGCGACCGGCCATGTGGATGGAGACGACCCCCGGAGCGATCGGCTCGACGCCGACCACCCGGATGCGGTGCCGGAAGGTCACGACGACGGGCAGCACGAACCGGTACAGGGCGACGAGTCCGAACGCGGCGACGTACAGCGCGATCCAGTAGGCCCGCTGCCAGCTCCCCGCGCCGAGGACGCTGCCGGTGAGCATGTGCGGGAACGCGACGAGCACCGCCGCGTAGCTGAGCAGGTGGATCACGTGCCAGGCCTCGTACGGCAGCCGACGACGGACCGCGACGATCGAGGTGCCGACCACGACGACGAACAGGCCGATCGACAGGTACGCCAGCGGCATGTCCTGCGAGCCGAACAGCGCGACGGTCTCGGCGATCGGGCCCGTACCGTCGCCGATGCCGTACCCGAGCGTCAGCAGCGCACCGTGCGCGAGCAGCAGGTACAGGACCGGCTTGCCGAGCGCCCGGTGGTGCGCGATCGCCACGTCCTGCCCGATCAGGCGGTCGATGACCGGCACCCGCGCGGCCAGGACCAGCATGACGAGCACGAGGTCGGTCCCGATCAGCCCGGCGACGATCCCGCCCGCCTCGAGCCAGCCACCGATGCCGGCGACGGTGTGCGACCCCGGGGTCGCGAGCCAGAGCATGACCGCCACGGCCGCGGACAGCCAGGTCAGCACGGTCAGCAGGTCGACCCCGCGCAGGCGTCGACGGGTGGCGGCACGGCGGCGCTCGGCCGCGACGGGCAGCGGCTCCGGGGCCGGTGCTCGGTCGAGTGGTGTGCGGCGGGTGGTCGGCCGCGCGGTGTCGATCATCGGGTCGCTCCTGTCCAGCGGGGGTTCGGGTCCCTCACAGCATCGGAGCGCGACCTCGCAGGGACCTCGGAACGGGACCCGGACTTCGTTCGAGATCTCGAGTGCTCTGAGAACGGCTGTGGGTCGGAGCTCCTGGTCAGCGCCGCGGCAGCCGCACCTCGGCCTCGGCACCGCCGGTCTCCCGGTTGCGCAGTGTCGCCGAGCCGCCGGCGCGCTCGGCGGTGCCCCGGACGAGCGCGAGCCCGAGACCGCTGCCGCCCAGGGCGCTGTTCCGCGACGAGTCCGCCCGGGCGAACCGCTCGAAGGCGTGCGGCAGGAAGGCGTCCGGCACACCGGGCCCGTCGTCCACCACACGGAGCACGAGCTCGCCGTCCCGCTGCGCCAGGTCGACCTGGACCGCGCCTCCCGTCGCCGCGGCGAGGGCGTTCGCGGTGAGGTTGTCGACCACCCGGGCGAACGCCGACCGGCCGATCGCGTACCGGGCGTCGCCGACCGGGACCGCGGTGACGAAGTCGACCTCGGTGGTGACCGCCTCGGGCAGGGCGCGGGCGCGGTCCACGGACGCCATCAGCTCCGAGACCAGCTCGTCCGCCGTCGAGGTCACGTGGTCGTCGGCACCGTCGTCGAGCCGGCTGAGCTCGAGGAGCGACGCGGCGAGCGCCGACAGCCGGGCGGCATCCCGTTCGGCGGCGGTCAGGTCCCCCTCGAGGGCGGGCGCGTCACCGCTGTGCCGGTGGGCGAGCTCGAGTCGGGCGGTGAGGGCGGCGAGCGGCGTGCGGAGCTCGTGGGCGGCGTCGGAGACCATGCGGCGTTCCCGGGCGGCGTTCTCGTGCTGTCGGTCGACGAAGCGGTTGAGGGTCCGGGCGAGGGCGGCGAGTTCGTCCTCGGCGGGTCCGACGGGCAGGTGTCCGTCCGCTCCCCCGTCGCCGAGGTCCTCGGCGCGACGGCGCATCCGGGCGACCGGACGGAGGGCGAGTCCGGTGAGGAGCCAGGCGGTGCCGGCGAACGCGGCGACGGCGAGCAGGGTGCCGACGACGAGCGAACGGTCGACGCGGCGGATGGTCTCCTGCCCGGGGCGGGTGTCCCGTGCCGCCCAGACGACCGTGTCGCCGACCTGCTGCCCGGCGACGACGTAGGTGCGGCCGTCGGCGCGGACCTCGCGGGTCGCCGCGCGGTCGCCGTCCCCGTCTCCGGTGCTCTCCCGTCCGCCGTCCCGGTCCCGGTCCCGGTCACCGTCCCCGTCGCCATGGGACCGGCCGTCCGTGGGACCGGACGTGCCCGTGGTGGTGGGCAGCGCCTCCCGGACGGCACGCGGCAGGGTGTCGACCACCCAGCGGCCGTCGGCTCGGATGCCGACCAGCACACCGCGCGTGGGTTCGTCGGGGAGTTCGTCCGGGTTCTGACGCAGGTCCTGCACGAAGGGCGCCAGGTCGCTCGCGGCGAGCGAGCGGTCGGTGTCCTCGGTGGCGGTCTGGACCTGGTGGTGCAGCGCGACGGAGGCGGCTGACAGGACGACGAGGCCGACCGCGACGCTGCCCAGGGTGATGCGCGTGCGGATGCTGCGGCGGAGGAGCCAGCGCCTCACGGCTGCTGCACGTCCAGGGCGTAGCCGACACCGCGCACCGTGCGGATGGCGACGTCCGCGTCGGCGGCGGCGAGCTTCTTGCGGACGTAGCTGACGTACTGGTCGACGATCGTCGGGTCGAAGTGCTCGGCGCTCCCCCAGACCTCCTCGAGCACGGCCGTACGGCTCCGGGGTTCCGGGCTGCCCTGGATGAGGAACCGGAGCAGGGAGAACTCCTTGACGCTGAGGGGCAGGTCGCGGCCGCGCACGGTGGCGCGGACGGCGACGGTGTCGAGCCGGACGGCGCCGGCCTGCGCCACGGTGGGGGTGCCGGCGGCGCGGCGGCGCAGGTGGGCGCGGAGGCGGGCGTTCAGCTCGGCGATGGCGAACGGCTTGGTGAGGTAGTCGTCCGCGCCGGAGTCGAGCCCGAAGACGCGGTCGTCGACGGCGTCGCGGGCGGTGACGAGCACGACGGGCAGGTCCTTGCCGAGTTCCCGGAGTCGTCGGCACACCTCGAAGCCGCTCATCTCGGGGAGCATCACGTCGATGGCGGCGGCGTCGAAGTCCTCGGCGAGCGCCTGGCCGAGAGCGGCGTTGCCGTCCCGGACCAGGGTGACGTCGTGTCCTTCTCCGGTGAGGCCGCGTTCGACGAGCGTGCCCATCTCCGGATCGTCCTCGACGACCAGGATCTTCGCCATCGTGTGTCCTCTCCTGGTGTCCGTCAGGTGCGGTTCCGGCCGGCGGTGTCGGCCGGCGGTGTCGGTCGCCGTCGGCGCCGACGACGGTCGGTGTCGTGCGGCGCCGGGGTCAGACGACGCCGCTCGTGCCCAGGAGCGATCCGATCAGGAACGTGGCCGCCAGGGCGAGTGCCCCGCCGACGACGACGCGGATGGTCGCCCGGAGGACGGACCCCCCACCGATCTTCGCACCGAGTGCCCCGGTGAGCGCGAGCGCGAGGAGCACGACGACGAACGTGACCGGGACCCGGGCGGCGTCGGGCGGCAGCAGGATCGCGAGGAGCGGCAGGAGTGCGCCGACCGAGAACGCGACGGCCGAGGCGCCGGCTGCGTGCCAGGGACTGACGACCTCGTCCTCGTCGATGCCGAGCTCGGTGGTCAGGTGCGCGCGGAGGGCGTCCCGGTCGGTCAGCTCCGCGGCGACGCGCTCGGCGGTGTCCCGCTGGAGCCCGCGGTCCTGCCACAGGCGGGTGAGCTCCTCGAGCTCGGCGTCCGGGTCCTCGGCGAGCTCCCGGCGCTCCTGCTCGATCAGGGCGCGCTGGCTGTCGGACTGGCTGCTCACCGAGACGTACTCGCCGAGCGCCATCGACACCGCCCCTCCGACCAGGGCCGAGATGCCGGCGGTGGCGATCGCGGGAACCGAGGTCGACGCACCGGCGACACCCACGACGATGGACGCGGTCGAGACGATGCCGTCGTTCGCACCCAGGACGCCGGCGCGGAGCCAGTTCAGCCGCGACGACAGGTCGCCCGTGTGGGCCTCGCCGGGGTGCGGCTCGGCAGCCGATGACTCGGCGGCGCGGGACTCGGGTTCGCTCATGGGTCCGAGTGAACCAGGTCCGACAGCCCGCGTTCGTGTGTGGTTTCGAGTGATCCCGGAGTGCGCTGATCGGCCCGTCGTGCGGGCGGTGTGCGGACACAGCCGGTTGCCTGAGGGCGAGGCGTCGGACGGACCGGCGCGCGAACCGGAAGGCCCCCTCGTGAACTGGCAGTTCGACGGCGTCCCGCTGCACCCCCTCCTCGTCCACCTGACCACGATCTCGGTCCCGGTCGCCGCCCTGAGCGCCATCGTGGTCGCCGCGTGGCCCGTTGCCCGACGGTGGCTCGCGGTCGGTGCGCCGATCATCGCGCTCGTGGCCCTGGTGTCGGTGCCCCTGGCGACGTCGTCCGGCGAGTGGCTCGAGCACCGGGAGAAGGAGAGCGCCCTGCTCGAACGGCACACCGAGCTCGCGGACGGACTGCTGCCGTGGTCGATCGCGGTGTTCGTGCTCGTGACGCTGTGGTGGGGCTGGCACCGGTTCGCCGCACCGCGCGTGACGAACACCGGGTTCGTGCGGGCCGTCGGCGTCGTGGGTCCGGTGCTGCTCGTGGCCGCAGGGATCGGCTCGATCATCGAGGTCGTCGTGATCGGCCACGCCGGCGCCGTGTCGGTCTGGAAGGGCTGACCGCCACACGGCACGACCGGGGCGGTCTGGACGGCCTGACAGCCTCCGACCGCACCCCTCCCGTGCTCCTCCCAGGCGGGGAGCGAAGCGTGGCCACCGGCCCCCGCGTTCCGCGGACAGCATCGAACAGGAGCAGCGTTGAGCGAGAACAGCACGACCAGCAGCAACGGCGACGCGGACCACCGCAACGCCGGACACGGCGGCGCGGACCACCGCGACGCCGACGGCACCGACACCTGCAGCTTCCACATGGCCGGCTCCCTGCCGGCCGGCGGCGATCACCTGGGCGGCTCCTTCGGGCAGTCGCCGACCCTCGAGGCCTGGTACCCCCAGCGGCTCCGCGTCGAGCTCCTGCACCGCAACGGGGTGGACGCCGACCCGCTCGGTCCCGACTTCGACTACGCCGCGGCCTTCGCGACGATCGACCTCGAGGAACTCAAGCGCGACATCAAGACCCTCCTGACGACCTCGGTCGACTGGTGGCCCGCCGACTACGGCAACTACGGCCCGCAGATGATCCGGATGGCGTGGCACGCCGCCGGCACCTACCGCATCGCGGACGGCCGCGGTGGCGCGGGGACCGCGATGCAGCGGTTCGCGCCGATCGGCAGCTGGTGGGACAACGGCAACACCGACAAGTCCCGCCGCCTGCTCCAGCCGATCAAGCACAAGTACGGCAACGCCCTGTCGTGGGCGGACCTCATGGTCCTGACCGGCAACTGCTCCCTCGAGCTGATGGGGCTGCCGACGTACGGCTTCGGCGGCGGCCGGCTCGACGCGTGGGAGCCGGACGACGGCACCTGGTGGGGCCCCGAGGTCTGGGACCCGCACGCCGTGACGAGCATGGACGAGATGGTGAGCCGCGACGAGCGCTGGCACGGCCAGAACGGCGACGCCGACTACGACCTGCAGAGCCCGCTCGCCGCGTCGCACCAGGCGCTCATCTACGTGAACCCCGAGGGCCCGTACGCGAACGGTGACCCGCTCGGCTCCGCCCGGGACATCCGGATCACGTTCACCCGGATGGCGATGAACGACGAGGAGACCGTCGCCCTGATCGCCGGTGGCCACGCGTTCGGCAAGAGCCACGGCATGGTGCCCGCCGCGAAGATCGGCCCGTCGCCGGAACTCGCGCCGATCGAGTCGATGGGGCTCGGCTGGCACAACCCGCAGGGCGCCGGCAACGGCAAGGACACCTCGACGAACGGCATCGAGGGCAGCTGGACGCAGGACCCCACCCGCTGGGACAACAGCTACCTGGAGAACCTGTTCGGCCACGAGTGGGAGCAGACCCGCAGCCCCGCCGGCGCCCTGCAGTGGACGCCCGTCGACGCGGACGCCCCGCGCACGCCGGACGCCCACGTGCCCGGCGAGACCCACGCGCTCATGATGATGACGTCGGACCTCGCGCTGAAGGTCGACCCGGCCTACCGCGAGGTCTGCGAGCGGTTCCTCGCCGACTTCGACCTGTTCACGACCGCGTTCTCGAAGGCCTGGTACAAGCTGACGCACCGCGACATGGGGCCGAAGCACCGCTACCTCGGTCCGGAGACGACGATCTCCGACGAGCTGCTCTGGCAGGACCCGCTCCCCGACGCGACGGGCGCGCCCCTCGGCGAGGCCGACCTCGACACGCTCCGCCAGGCGGTCCGCGACACCGGGATCTCCGCCTCGGACCTCGTCGTCACCGCGTACTCCGCCGCGTCGACCTACCGCGACAGCGACAAGCGCGGCGGCGCGAACGGCGGCCGGATCGCCCTCGCCCCGCAGAAGGACTGGCCGGTGAACCGCCGGACCGTCCCCGTCGTCGAGGCGCTCCGCGGTGTGCAGGCCGACTTCGCCCGCGGCGGTGGCCACGTGTCCCTCGCCGACCTCGTCGTCCTCGCGGGCTGCGTCGGTGTCGAGGACGCCGCACGCGCCGCCGGTGTCGAGGTCACCGTGCCGTTCACCCCGGGCCGCGTCGACGCGACGCAGGAGCAGACCGACGTCGAGATGTTCGAGTGGCTCCGCCCGGTCGCGGACGGGTTCCGCAACCACGTCTCGGATCGCTTCGCGGACTTCGCCCCCGGGGTCGCACCGGAGGCCGTCTTCCTCGACCGCGCGAACCTCATGACGCTCACCGCACCCGAGTGGACGGTCCTGACGGGCGGACTCCGCGTCCTCGGGGCCAACTGGGACGGCTCGTCGACCGGCGTCCTGACCGACCGGGTCGGAGCGCTGACGACGGACTTCTTCGTGAACCTGACGGACACCGACCTGGTGTGGACGAAGACCGACGACACCGAGACGACCTTCACCGGCACGGTGCAGCGCACCGGCGAGGAGCGCTGGACCGCGTCCCGCGCCGACCTGCTGTTCGGCTCGAACGCGCAGCTGCGGTCGATCGTCGACGCCTACGCCGGCAGCGACGGGCACGAGCGGTTCGTCCGCGACTTCGTCGCGGCGTGGGACAAGGTCATGATGCTCGACCGGTACGACGTCAAGGGGCACCGTCGGTACGGACCGATGGCGGCGTGAGCCGTCGACGCAGCGGCGCGAGCCGCGCACGTGGCGCGACCGCGTGACGGACGGGAGGCGCGGTGCCAGCCGGCACCGCGCCTCCCGTCCGTCCGTCGGTCACCATCCACCGTCCGCACTCGCCCCCGGTGTGGGGCATCGACCGTCGGTGGAGACCGGCAGAATGTGGAGGGCATGCCCACCGATGCCGCGCTCCCGCACGACGTCGACCGCCGCAGTACCTCCATCGACGAGGCGGTCGCGTTCTACGAGCGCGTCTACGACAGCCCGGACATCAACGTCGGGCGCGCGGTGGGCGACGGCTTCTCCTGGCGGTACCGGGCGGTCGGCGACGACGAGGTCACCGTCGGCACCTCGTCCGTGGGCGCGAACCGCTGGGGCACGGTCGGCCAGGGGACCGGGTACGTGCTCGCCTGGGCGACGGCTCCCGGGCTGACGCTCGACTCGGAGTCCCGCGACCCCCTGCAGATGCAGCCCGGCGTCCCGGTGATGTACCCGGTCGGACGCGACTTCGCGTTCGAGGCACTGCCCACCACGCAGCACCTCATCCGGTTCGACAGCGACTTCCTCGAGTCCGTCGCCGCAGCCCGTCGCGCCACCGTGCCCGGACCCCTGACGTTCACCAGCACGACGGACGCCGCGCACCTTGCACACCTCCGTGGCCTGATCCGTGCCGCCGCGCCGGAGCTGCTCGACCCCGGCACCGACCGGGACCGCCGCGCGGCCCTCAACATCCTCGTCGCCGAGTCGGTCGTCGACGCGTACGACGCCGCCCCGACGGTCGACGTGGCCCTGTTCGAGGGGCCGGCGACGATGCGGTTCGCGCAGGAGTGGATGATCGCGAACGCGCACCGCCCGATCACGGGTACGGACGTCGCCCGCGCTGCCGGCGTCAAGGCCCGTGCCCTGCAGGCGACCTTCCAGCGGCACGCCGAAACCACGCCGATGGCGTTCCTCCGCCAGGTCCGCCTGCACCGGGTGCGGGCACAGCTGGTGGCCGGTGACCCGACGACCACGACGGTCGCGGCCACGGCGGGCGCGTGGGGGTTCGCGCACCTCGGTCGGTTCGCCGCGTTCTACGCGCAGTCGTTCGGGGAGCGCCCGTCCGAGACGCTCCGTCGGGGTCAGCGCCTGGGCTGACCGGGCTCCACGTCCTCCGGACGGTCGTCGTCGAGGGTCTCGACGGGCGCGAGCGAGTTCACGAACTCGTCCACGAACCGCTGGTGGTCGTGGTCGTGTGGTCCGGGCTGCTGGGAGTGCACCGTGCCACCCTAGGCCTGTTCGCTAGAGCGTCTAGCGATTCGTCCACCCGGCGCGGCGGGCGTGCTGCGCGTCGGGCGCGCTGCGCGTCGGAAGCGCTGCGTTCAGGGCGCGACGAAGAAGTCGCCGTACGTCGGTTCGACCGGCACGTCCTCGTGCAGACGCCGCAGGACCATCGCCGCGATCTCGTCCGGGTGGCTCATCCCGCGGCGGTGCCACTCGACGGCCTGCGACCGGGGGTCCTCGGCGTGCTCGTGTCCGGTCACGCCGGCACCAGGACGACGACGAGGACCGATGCGGCAGCGGTGGCCAGGGCGAGCCCGAGCGCTGTGGCACCCGCGGCGACCAGGCGCAGCCGAGGCAGGCCGCGGTGCGCGACGTGGATCGCGGGGATCGTCGTCGGCTGCATGTCGGACCGCCTCACTGGTGCGCCGGGGAGCGCTCGTCACCAGCATGACCCGTCGAGGTTAGTTTGCCTAACTACGTTCGGGAACCGGATGGCGGGCGACGCGGAGCGCAGGACCCGGACGGATCGGTGTCCCGCATCGCCGCCTACCGATCGGCCGGCGCCCGCACCGAGTCTCGGCCCCAGCGACGAGTTCCGCGTGCCCGGGCACGAGACTCGTCGCACCGCCCGAGACTCGGCCGGCGCCGGTCGCGCACCAGTGGGCCCTGCCGGGATCGAACCGACGACATCCACGGTGTAAACGTGGCGCTCTACCAGCTGAGCTAAAGGCCCCTGCCTCCGATCCTACCGGGACCGGTCAGCGCTGCCGACCCGTCAGGCGTCCCCGAACCGGTCGACGAGCTCCCGCTTGAGCACCTTCCCGCTCGGCCCGAGCGGCAGCGCGTCGAGGACGTGCACGACCCGCGGGTACTTGTAGACGGCGATCTCGTCAGCGACGAAGTGCATGAGCTCGTCCGTGGTGACGGTCGCTCCGTCACGCAGGACCACGGCCGCGGCGACCTCCTGCCCGTGCACCTCGTGCGGGATCCCGAACACGGCGGCCATGGTCACGTCGGGGTGCGACGCGAGGACCTCCTCGACCTGCCGCGGGTACACGTTGTAGCCGTTCCGGATGATCATGTCCTTCGTCCGGTCGACGATCGTCAGGTACCCGTCGTCGCCCTTCGTGCCGAGGTCTCCGGTGCGGAACCATCCGTCCACCATCACGGCGGCGGTGTCCTCCGGGCGGTTCAGGTACCCGTTCATCAGGTTGTGCCCGCGGATCACGAGCTCGCCGATCTCGCCGTTCGGCAGGAACCGGACGGCGTCGGTGACCTCGGGGTCGGCGATCTCGATGTCGACGCCCCAGATCGGCGTCCCGATCGTCCCGGGGTGCGGCGCGGTGCCGACGTGGTTGAAGGACGCGACGGGCGAGGTCTCGGTCAGGCCGTAGCCCTCGTGGATCGGCGCGTCGTACACCTGCTGGAACTTCTCGAGCACGGCGAGCGGGAGCGATGCGCCACCGGAGATCGCGTAGCGCAGGGCCGGGCGGGCCTCGCTGCGGGTGGCGGCGTCGAGCAGTGCCATGTACATCGTGGGGACGCCCATGAAGATCTCGCAGCCGTGCTCGACCATGGCGGCGAGCGCGGCGTCGCCGTCGAACTTCGGCAGCATCACGATCGTCGCACCGGCGCGGAAACCGGTGTTCATGGTGCAGGTCTGGCCGAAGGTGTGGAACAGCGGGAGCGCACCGAGCAGGACGTCGCCGCGGTGCATGTCGAACGTGCTCATCAGGTTCGTGTTGACCTGCTCGAGGAGCGCGAAGTGCGATCCCTCGGCGCCCTTGGGGCGCCCGGTCGTGCCGCTCGTGTAGAGGATCGTGGCCGAGTCGAACGGGTCCCGGGGCACGTACGTGGTGAGGGGCTCGCTCGACCCGGCCAGTGCCTCCAGTCGGTCGTGGCCGTCCGCGGAGTCCTCCGGCGCGAGCACGGTGACCACGTCGACACCCGCGAGGTCGGCGCCGGCGGCGCCCTCGGCGAGGAGCGGGGCGGCGCAGACGAGCAGTCGTGCGCCGCTGTCACGGAGCACGTACTCGATCTCCTTCCGCTTGAGCAGTGCGTGCACGGGGACGACGACCGCGCCGAGCGCGAGCGTGGCGTAGTAGACGCGGGCGAAGTCGGCGACGTTCGGGACGAGCATGGCGACGCGGTCGCCCTCGGCGACCCCTCGGGCGCGGAGCGCACCCGCGTAGCCGAGCGTCTCGGCCCACAGCTCGGCGTAGGTGGTCCGGCGGCCACCCACGACGACGGCGACGTCGTCGGGGTAGCGGCTCGCGGACTCGGCCAGGATCGCGGCGACGGATGCGGTCGCCTGCGTGGTGCGCGTTCCGGCGACGGTGCTGGACGCGGGGTGCTCGGTGGTGCTGGTCATGCTGACCTTCCGTCTCGTGTGACGACTGCTCACGACGGAGCCTACGTCCCGGCCGCGGGCGGCGTCCGTGCGCCCCGCCGGATGCGCCGCGCCGGAAGCACGTGCCGTGTGGGCGCCTTGGGCGCCCACACGAGTCCGGGCCGTCCCGCTCGGACGGTGCCGTGCGCCTGTACCCCGGTGCGGGCGCGGCCCCCGGTACTGTTCGGCGCACCGCAACAGGAGGTGTGATCGTGGCCGAAGGCGACACGTACGACGCGACGGGGTACTGGTACCCCGACCGGCCGTCCCGGTCCGGCGTCGAGGTCCTGACCCTGATGCGACGCTACCGCGCAGCCGAGGTCGCGATGCGCGAACGGACGCGGCGGTCGATGAAGATGAACGCCACGGACATGGAGGCGGTCCGTTTCCTCCTGCGCGCCGGCGAGCGTGACGAGCAGGTCCGCCCCGGCGACCTGGCGGCCCACCTCGGCATCACGTCCGCGTCGACCACCGCGGTGGTGAAGCGCCTGGTCGCCTCCGGGCACGCCGAGCGCCGACCGGACCCTGCGGACGGACGCGGCGCGCTGCTCGTCGCGACGGGGCACACGGACGAGGAGGTCCGGACCGAGCTCACCGACGTGCACGCCCGGATGATCGCCGCCGCCGAGCGGCTGTCACCCCAGACCGTCGACGAGATGGCCGGGTTCTTCACGGAGCTGATCGCCGCGATGGAGGCCGACGGGTCGGAGGCCCGTGATCCGCTGTCCCATATGCGTGCGCATTCAGATCAGTAGTTAGACAAACTAGAGAAACCGGCGCATGCTGGTCCCAGCCACCGCGACGGTGGTCTCCGACGACACGGAAGGGCCGGTCATGAGCACCATCGACGCGACACACTCGCAGTTCTCCGAGGTCCGCGAGGCAGCGAGGGGCCGACTGCTCGCCGCCGTCGCGACGAGTCTCGGCATCGTCGCCGTGACCGTCGCCACCGCTGCCGTGACCGTCGTCACCCTGGGGGCCTGAGAACGATGGTCCACCTCCGCGAACTCAGCGAGCTCCAGCGCCACCCGCACGAGTGGCACCGGCGCGGGATGCGCCACCCGGACGAGATCGACGCCCTCGTGCACCACCGCACGATCGGTGACGTGCCGCAGGAACCGTCGTACGGGGACTTCTTCCGCGCGGTCTGACACCGCGCCGGTCCGACGCCGCGCGGTCCGGCGCCGCGGCCCGCTCGGCTCAGCGCCGCGCGTTGGCTCAGCTCCGCCGGTCGTCCGCCTGACGGCCGACCGACCGCAGCTCCGGGAACTGCTCGTCCCGCCACTCCCCCGCCACCGGCACCCCGTCTGCCACGGCGCGCTCCTCGCGCTCCCGCAGCTCCACGCGCCGGATCTTCCCCGAGATCGTCTTCGGCAGCTCCGCGAACTCGACCCGGCGCACCCGGGCGTAGGCCGGCAGCGACGTCCGGGCGTGCTCGAGCACGGCGCGGGCGGTCTCGGCGGACGGCTCCCACCCGGCGGCGAGCGCCACGTAGGCCTTCACCACGGTGAGCCGGGCGTCGTCCGGAGCCGGGACGACCGCGCTCTCGGCGACCGCCGGGTGCTGCAGCAGGGCGCTCTCGACCTCGAACGGCGACACTTTGTAGTCGGAGGACTTGAACACGTCGTCGGTGCGCCCGATGAACGTCAGCTGTCCCTCGGCGTCCCGGCTCGCGATGTCGCCGGTGTGGAAGGACCCGTCGCGCATCGCGTCGTCGGTGCGGGCCGGGTCGCCGAGGTAGCCCGACATCAGGTTCGTCGGACGCTCGGCCAGGTCGAGGCAGACCTCACCCTCGTCACCCGGCTCGCCGGTGAGCGGGTCGAGCAGCACGACGGAGACGCCCGGCAGCGGCTGCCCCATCGCCCCCGGGGTGACCGGTGAGCCGGGGACGTTGCCGATGATCGCGGTCGTCTCGGTCTGCCCGTACCCGTCGCGGATGGTCAGCCCCCACGCCGCCTCGACCCGCGCGATGACCTCGGGGTTGAGCGGCTCACCCGCCGAGACGACCTCGCGCAGCGCCCGCGGCTTCGGCCCGAGGTCCGACTGCAGCAGCATCCGCCACGCGGTCGGCGGCGCGCAGAAGGTGTCGACGCCGTCCTGGTCGAGCCGGGCGAGGAGCCCCGCCGGGTCGAACCGCGGGGTGTCGTACACGTAGACGGTGGCCTCGGCGATCCAGGGCGAGAAGAAGCAGCTCCACGCGTGCTTGCCCCAGCCGGGCGAGCTGATCGCCAGGTGCACGTCACCAGGGCGCAGCCCCAGCCAGTGCATGGTGCTGAGGTGTCCGACCGGGTACGAGGTCTGCGAGTGCACGACCATCTTCGGCTTGGACGTCGTGCCCGAGGTGAAGTACACCAGGCACGGGTCGGTGGTCAGGGTCGTGACGGCCGGTCGCTGCTCGTCGGCCGGTGCGGGCTCGCCGAGGTCCGTCGGGTACGAGCGCCACCCGTCCACGTCGCCGCCGATCACGATGCGGGACTCCGCCCCGGTCACCCCGTCGAACTTCGGCGTCTCGCCGCGGTTCGTGACGACGTGTGCGACGTCGCCGCGGTCGACGCGGTCCTGCAGGTCCGCCGTGTCGAGCATGGTGGAGGTCGGCAGGATCACGGCGCCGAGCTTGATGACGGCGAGCATGGTCTCCCACAGCTCGAGCTGGTTGCCGAGCATGACGAGCACGTGGTCGCCCTTCCGGACGCCCCAGCGGTCCAGGTGCACCGCGAGCCGGTCCGACCGCGCAGCCATCTCGGCGTAGGTGGTGCGGGAACCGCCGTCCCCGTCGACGATCCACAGCGCCACCCGGTCGTTGTCCCGCGCGACCACGTCGAACCAGTCGGTCGCCCAGTTGAAGGTCGGGCCGAGGTCCGGCCACCGGAACGCACGGCGCGCGGCGTCGGCGCGGGCGGGGTCCTGCTCGTCGAGCACGGCGAGGAGCTCGTCCCGGGCGGCACGGTAGGCGGTGGTCGGGTTCGTGGTGGGCACCGGTCGATCATGCCCGATACGGGCGGGGATGCGCAGCGCTCCCGCACCGGACGAGGGTACGGTCGCTCGCGTGGACGGTGTCGGAGTGGTCGACGAGGCCGGGCGGCTGCGGCTTCTCGGTGCTGCCGTGGCGGGTGCCGCGTTCGGCGGGGTGCTCGCCGTGCTCCTCGCGTCGTCGTGGACGGCCGCGACCATCGGTCTGCTCGTCGGGGTCGGCGTCCCCGCGGGTGCGGTCGGCGCCGGGATCGGCGTGTGGTCGCAGCTCCGCAGTTGGCGCACCGCCGGCGGCTACGAGCAGAGCGTCCGCGCGCAGCGGTGGGTCGCCGACGGCGCCGTGCCGCCCGGTGTCCCCGCCGAGACCTGGGTGCCGCTGCTGCAGGCGCAGGCGGACCGCGAGGGGGCCGGCTGGAGCAAGATCGTGCTCTGCGTCCTGTGGAGCCTCATGACGTGGTCCGCCGAACCGCAGCACGGACCGGTCCTGACGGTCCTGCTCGTCGGCCTGTGGGTCGGCATCGGCGCCTGGTCGGCGCTCTGGGTGATCCCCCGGGCCCGCGCTGCGCGCGCGGTCCTCCGTCGCGGGGTCACCACCGTCCCCTGACCGGGTCGGCCTGGAGGCACGCCCCACCGCCGCCCCGCAGGTGCAGCCGCAGCATGGCCGGTCGGGTCAGCGCGGGGTCCGGGGCCGGACGCGCAGGCGAACCGCCCGCAGGACGAGACCGAGCAGGAGCACGACGGCCCCGGCGACCACCGAGGCGGTGGGCAGCGTCACGACGAGGACGACGCACCCGAGGACGCCGGCGGCTGCGAGGACCCGCGGAAACCGGCGGTGCGCACGGTCCTGTGTCCCCGCCGCGACGTTCGCGACCGCGTAGTAGAGCAGGACCCCGAACGCCGAGAACCCGATCGCACCGCGCAGGTCCGTGACGAGCACGAGCACCGCGACCACGACGCCGAGCAGCACCTCCGCACGGTGCGGGACGCGCGACCGAGGGTGCACGGCCGACAGCCACCCGGGCAGGTCGCCACCCCGCGCCATCGCGAGGCTCGTCCTGCCGATCCCCGCGACGATCGCGAGCAGCGCCCCGAGCGACGCCGCTGCGGCACCCACCCGCACCACGACCGGCCACGGTCCGCCGGGCAGTGCGGCGACGGCCGCGAGCGGCGCCGGCGTCGCCGCCGTCCCGAGCGGGCCGAGCGCGTGCAGGGTCGACACCGCGACCACCGCGTACACGACGAGTGCCGCACCGAGCGCGAGCGTCACGGCGCGCGGGATGGTCCGCGCAGGGTCGACGACCTCCTCGCCCATCGTCGCGATGCGTGCGTACCCGGCGAACGCGAAGAACAGGAACCCGGCGCCCTGCAGCACACCGAGCGGTGCCGCAGGGGGCACCGGGAGCGCGGTCGTCGGCGCGGTGTGCGTCAGCCCCACGACCACGACGGCGGCCAGGGCGACGAGCGACACGGTCACCAGGACGCGGGTGACGAGGGCGGTCCGCGTGACGCCGAGCAGGTTCACCGTGGTGAGCGCGACGACCGCGAGCACCCCGACCGGCTTCGTCCACGGACCCGGCGCGGCGTACGTGGCGAACGTCAGCGCCATCGCGGCGGCGCTCGCGGTCTTCCCGATGACGAAGCACCACCCCGCGGCGTACCCGGCCCACGGGCCCAGCCGCTCCCGCCCGTACACGTACGCGCCGCCGGAGGTCGGGTACTGGGCGGCGAGCTGCGCCGACGACGTGGCGTTGCAGAACGCGACGAACCCGGCGAACGCCAGGCTCAGCAGCAGCCAGCCGTGCGCGGCGGCCGCGGCGGGCGCGAACGCCGAGAACACCCCGGCGCCGACCATGGACCCCAGGCCGATCAGGACGGCGTCCGGCAGGGTCAGGCGGCGGGCGAGGGCGTCGGGTCGCGTGGGTCCGGGTCCGCTCACGGCACGATCCTGCCCTACCGCTCGGACGGACGCGCGGCGTGCCCCCTCGCGTCGGAGGAGATCGACTGGGATCGTCCGTCCGGGACGGCCGGACGGACACCGGGGGAACCGATCGCGGACGAGCGGACACACCAGGGCATGCAGGACGAACAGGACGACGCCGACTGGAGTCGCGCGCTCGGGGGCGACGGCGAGGCGTTCGGTCGGGTCTTCGACCGCCACCGGCACCGCGTGCTGCGCCACTGCCTCCGACTCGTGCCGGAGGGCTCCGATGCGGCGGACACCGTCGCCGTCGTGTTCCTCGAGGCGTGGCGCCTCCGCGAGCGGGTGCGCCTCGTGGAGGGCTCGGTCCTCCCGTGGCTGCTCCTCACCGCGACGAACACCGCGCGGAACCAGTCGCGGGCGGCTCGGCGGTACCGGGCGGCACTCGACCGGTTGCCGCCGCCGGAACCGGTCGCCGACCACGCCGAACGCGACCCGGACGGGCCGGCCGTCCGCGCCCTGCGCTCCCTGCCGCAGCGCGACCAGCAAGTCCTGGTCCTCGCCGTGCTCGAGGGCTACAGCGAACGCGAGGTGGCGACGGCGCTCGGCCTCCCGGCCGGGACCGTGAAGTCCCGGCTCTCCCGCGCGCGGAGGCGCCTCGCCGCAGCCCTCGACACCCCCACCACCCCGCGCACACGACCGAACGGAGCACGCTCATGACCAGCACCGGTGACGATGAGCCGACCACGAGCGAGCGCGACCACCCCACCTCGGCGCGGGATCAGGCGCTCCGGGCACTGCTCGTCCGGACTGTCGAGCAACCGTCGCGACGACGGCGCTGGCGCGCCGGGGCGATCGGCGGCGCGGTCCTCTCCGCGCTCGCCGGGGGCCTGGTCGGTGGCGCGGTGACGGCCGCCGCCGCCCCGGACCCGGAGGCCGCCGCCGCCCAGGCCGGGGCCCGCGCTGCGGTGCTCGGCGCCACACAGCCGTCCATGCACGTCGTCGGGGAACCCCGCGGCGTGATCGGGACCGGTGACGGCGCGCTCCGCGTCGGCTCCGTCCCCACCGGTGCCGAGCTGCTCGTGTGGTCACTGCGGTGCCGGTCGGACGGCGGCAGCACGAGCGTCGGTCCCGCCTCGTCACGGACGTCGGCGACGTGCACGACGGGACGCACCATCAACGGGTCGGTCCGGGTGGCGGACGTCGAGGGAGCCGACCTCACGGTCCGCACCGACGGCGGGACCGCGTGGACGCTCTCGGTCGGGTGGGTCCGGACGCCGCCGATGCCCGGGCCGAGTGCCGCGCAGCAGTACGAGCTCGCCGACGGTGTCGTCACCCGGTCCGAGTACCTCGCGGCCTTCCACCGCTTCCAGGGCTGCATGACCGCACGCGGCGACTCCCTCGGGGTCGTACCGGAGTCGTCGCTGTTCGTCGCCTACGGCGTGGACGACCAGGACGCCGGCGACCGGTGCGGCCGGGCCGAGTTCGACGAGGTCAGTGCCGCGTGGCAGGCGGAGCACCCGGCCCCGGCGGACGACGACGGCACCTGGGGCGCCCAGCCGTACGACCCGGCGGCCGATCCGCGGTACGCAGGATGAGCGGTCGGGGGACGGACAGACCGCGGCGACCCCACGGCGGCGTGACTACGCTCGGCAGCATGCAGAGTCGCACCCTCGGCCGTACCGGCCGCTCCGTGTCCGTCGTCGGTCTCGGCACCTGGCAGTTCGGCGGTGACTGGGGTCCCGTCAGCGAGCAGGACGCGAACGCCGTCATGGACGCCTCCGTCGAGGCCGGCGTCACCCTGTTCGACACCGCCGACGTGTACGGCGACGGGCGGAGCGAGCAGCTCATCGGCGCCTGGCGGCAGGACCACCCCGACGTCCCGCTGACCGTCACGACGAAGATGGGCCGCCGTGCCGAGCAGGTCCCGTCGAACTACGTCGCCGCGCACTTCCGCGAGTGGGTCGACCGCTCCCGGGCGAACCTGCGGCAGGACACCCTCGACCTGGTCCAGCTGCACTGCCCGCCGACGCCCGTCTACGAGGACGGCGCCGTGTACGACGCCCTCGACGCCCTCGTCGCCGACGGGTCCGTCGCCGCCTACGGTGTCTCCGTCGAGACCGCCGACCAGGCGCTCACGGCGATCGCCCGACCGAACGTGGCGACCGTGCAGGTCATCCTCAACGCCTTCCGTCTGAAGCCGCTGGACCGGGTGCTCCCCGCGGCGCGCGAGGCGGGCGTCGGCATCCTCGCCCGCGTCCCGCTCGCGTCGGGACTGCTCTCCGGCAAGTACACGACGGACACGACCTTCCCGGAGCAGGACCACCGCAACTACAACCGGCACGGCGAGGCCTTCGA
This sequence comes from Curtobacterium sp. AG1037, assembly GCF_003349855.1. Lineage (NCBI taxonomy): Bacteria > Bacillati > Actinomycetota > Actinomycetes > Micrococcales > Microbacteriaceae > Curtobacterium > Curtobacterium sp. AG1037. The sequence continues at coordinate 71,667 of NZ_QQAO01000009.1, forward strand.
CCAGGGCGAGACCTTCAGCGGCGTCGACTTCGCCGACGGCGTGCAGGCCGCGCAGGCCTTCGCCACGGCGCTCCCGGAGGGCGTGTCGGTCCCGCAGGCCGCGCTCGCGTGGATCATCGCGCAGGACGGCGTCACCGCGGCGATCCCCGGGGCGCGCAACCCGGAGCAGGCCCGCTCGAACGCCGGCGCGGCGGACCTCGGCGAGGTGCCGGGGCTCGACGCCACGGTGCACGAGCTCTACGACCGGTGGTTCCGCGCCGCCGTGCACGACCGGTGGTGACGACCACACGGCCCGGCCGGGCCGGGGACCGCGCCCGAGGCGCCCGGCCGACGGCGCCCCGCGCCGTCGTCGTGACGCTCGTCGCGGCGGTCGCCGTCCTGCTGCTGGCCGTCTGCACGGCGCCGGCGGCGGGGACGACCCGCACCGTGCCTCCCTGGCCGGCGCCCACCGACCTGCAGACGCGAGCCGACGCGGCGGGCCTGCACGACGTGTGGGGCGAGCCGCTCGCGGAGCACGTGCACACGCACCTCACCATCCTGGACGGCGACGTGCCGGTGACGGTGCCGGCGAACGTCGGCCACTCCGACCGCGAACGGTTCGCCGCGGAGCTGCACACCCACGACACGTCGGGCATCCTGCACGTCGAGTCCCCCGAGCGACGGACGTTCACGCTCGGCCAGTTCTTCGACGAGTGGGACGTGTCGCTCGGCGCCGGGCACGTCGGCGGGCTGCGGGGCGAACTCACCGTCTGGGTCGACGGCCACCGATACCTCGGCAACCCGCGCTCGATCGCACTGACCGACCGCCGGCAGATCGTGCTCGCCGTGACCGGGATCGGGCAGGCCCCGCACCTGCCGCAACCGTTCGACTGGCCGCCGCAGTACCGCTGAACCGTCCAGGCAACCAGGGGTGCGCGCCCACGCCGTACGCTCGCACCGTGATGGCCATCCGCACCGGCACCGACCTCGCCGCCGTCGACGACGTCGTCGCGGCCGTCGCCGCACACGGCGAGCGCTACCTGTCCCGCGTCTTCACCGACCGGGAACGTGCCGATGCCGGGGACGACCCGGAACGCCTGACCGCCCGGTTCGCCGGGAAGGAGGCGGTGCTCAAGCTGCTCCGTCCCGCCCGCGACGAGGCGGTCCCGCTCCGCGACGTCGCGATCGTGCTCGACGCGGACGGCGCCCCCACGGTGGAGCTGTCCGGCCGGGCCGCGGCGCTCGCGGACACCATCGGCTGCGGTCCGATCGCGGTGTCGCTGTCCCACGAACGGGGACTCGCGGTCGCGACCGCGGTCGCCCTGACCGAGCGCTGACGACGACCACACCGGCGCCCGTCCCGAGCGGCCCCGCAGGCGTGCGGTTTCCCGCACCCGCACGGCGGCTTCCCGAGGCTCGCTCGTCCCTATGGTGGCGGGCATGGACCAGGACCCGAACCCCGTCGCCACCGCTGTCGCACCCGACGCCAGCGAGGTCGAGCAGGTCGTGCGCGGCGCCCTGGCGGACCACGGCCGGCTCGCCGTGGACGCCCGGGACGTCGCCTCGATCGCGGACCTCTACACGCTCGGTCTGACCTCGCACGCCTCGGTGACCGTGATGCTCGCGATCGAGGACGACCTCGACACCGAGTTCCCGGACGCGCTGCTGCACCGCTCCACCTTCGCCACGGTCGAGGCCCTCGTCGCCGCGGCCACCACGGCGCTCGTCGGCACCGGCACCCCGACGGGGGCGGCAGCGTGAGCGCCCCGGTGCTCGACCGCCCCGCCGGGTCGGGGCCAGCTGCCCCGGCCGCCGCGGTCGCACCGGCCGCCTCGGCCACTCCCGCCGCCGCGGTCGCAACGGCACCGGCCGTCGCGGACGCTCCGGCTCCTCCGGACCGCTTCGCCGAGCGCGCCGCCCGCGTCGCCGAGGTCGCCGCCCGCCACGCGGACGAGGTCGACCGGGACGCCCGACCCCCGCGCGAGGCCATCGTCGCGATGCGCGAGCACGGCCTGCTCGCCGCCGCGGTGCCCGTCCGGCTCGGTGGCGAGGGCGCGACCCTCGCCGAACTCTCCCGCATCGCGACCACCCTCGGCCGCTCGTGCGCCGCCACCGGCATGGTGTTCGCGATGCACCACGGCCAGGCGATGGCGCTCTGGCGACACGGCGGCCCCTCGAACGGGATCGCCCGCACGGTCGAAGCCGTCCGTGACGGGGCGCTCGTGGCGTCCGCGACCACCGAGCGCGGCGTCGGCGGCGACACCCGCCGCAGCACCTGCGCCGTCGAGACGTCCGCCGACGGCCGCGTGCACCTGCGCAAGGACGCGCCGGTGATCTCGTACGCCACCGAGGCCGACGCGGTCCTCGTCACCGCCCGCCGCTCCCCCGACGCGGCGCCGTCCGACCAGCGCCTGGTCGTCTGCCTGCCCTCGGACACCACGCTGACGCAGACGTCGACGTGGGACACCCTCGGCCTCCGCGGGACCTGCAGCCACGGCTGGGTGCTCGACGCCGCTACGGACGCCGACCTCGTGCTCCCGGAGGACTACGCCACGATCTCCGCGACGACGGTCCTCCCGGTCTCGCACGTCCTGTGGGCCTCGGTCTGGCTCGGCATCGCCGCCGACGCCGCCGACCGTGCCCGCGCGGCCGTCCGGAAGCAGGCCCGCGCCTCGCTCGGCACGACCCCGCCGTCCGCCCTGCGCCTCGCCGAGCTGCTCGTCGACCTGCAGGCGCTCGGCGACACCGTCCGCCGGTCGGCCGACCGCTTCGACGAGGCCGCCGACGACCCGGAGACCCTCGGATCACCCGCCCACGCCCTCGCCGCGAACGCGCTCAAGGTCGGCGCCTCCGAGCGCGTCACCGACCTCGTCACCCGGGCCCTCCGCATCGTCGGGATCGCCGGGTACGCCGCGAGCGGCCCGACCAGCCTCGGCCGCCACCTCCGCGACGCGCACGGCGCCGCGGTGATGGTGGCGAACGACCGACTCCTCGCCGCCGACGCCGACCTCGCCCTCATGACGGGAGCACTGCTGTGACCATCACCCAGCCCACCGAACAACAGCACACCGCCCAGGCCCCCACCGCGCTCGACGCCGCGCGCGCCGACCTCCGCGGGCGCCTGATCGCCGACGGGGTCCTGCTCGCCCTCGGCTCCCCCGGTCTCTACGGCCGCACGGGCGTCTTCGAGCGCGTGTACGCCGCCGTCGACGCCGCCGCGGTCCGGAGCCAGGCCGACCTCGACGCCGACGTCCTGCGCTTCCCGCCCGTCGAGCCCCTCGCCGCCTTCGAGCGCACCGACTACATCGCGTCCTTCCCGGACCTCGCGGCCGCGGTGTCGGGCTTCACGGGCGACGACCGCGCCCACCGCGCACTCCTGGCGGCCCGCGACCGTGGCGAGCGCTGGGAGTCGTTCCTCGAGCCGGCCGACCTCATGCTGACCCCGGCGGTCTGCCACCCCGTCTACGGGCTGATCGACGACGTCGTGCCCGCCGGCGGTCGGAACCTCGACGTCCTCGGGGACTCGTTCCGCCGCGAGCCGTCGCTCGACCCGATGCGTCTGCAGGCCTTCCACATGCACGAGTTCGTGCACGTCGGCACCCCGGCGTCCGCCCGGGCGCACCGTGACGACCGCATCCCGGGCATGCGCGCGCTGCTCGAGTCCTTCGGTCTCGGCATCGACGTCGTCCCCGCGAACGACCCGTTCTTCGGACGGGTGGGGCAGGTCCTCGCCCGCAACCAGGTCGAGCAGTCGCTCAAGTTCGAGTTCGTCACGCACGTGTACGGCCCGGACCTGCCCGAGACGGCGATCAGCTCGGCGAACCTGCACGAGGACCACTTCGGCACGTCGTTCGGCCTGCGGACCGAGGACGGCGCGGTCGCGCACAGCGCCTGCCTGGCCTTCGGTCTCGAGCGCATCACGATCGCCCTGTTCGCGCTGCACGGCACCGCTCCGGACCGCTGGGACGGCGACGTCCGCGCGGCCCTCGGCCTGTGAACACGTACCACGGTTGGTCCGGTCGTCCCGCGATGCGGGTCGCCGTCCAGCTCCCCGACGCCGCACGCGCCGGTGTCGTCCTCTGCCCGCCGCTCGGGCAGGAGGGCGTGATCGCGTACCGCACGCTCCGCCTGCTGGCGGACGGCCTGGAGGATCGTGGCGTGGCCTCGGTGCGCTACGACCCGTCCGGACGTGGCGACTCCGCCGACGACCCGGCACCCGACGCGCAGGTGCGGTCGGCCCGGCACGCGGCGGCGCTGCTCCGCCGCGCGGGCGTCGACCACATCGCCTTCGTCGGGCTCGCCTCGGCCGGGCTCGTCGCGGCGACCGCCGCGAGGGACGACGACGCGCTCGTCGTCTGGGACGCCCCGGCCTCGGGCCGAGCATGGCTCCGGGGCCAGCGTGCCCTCGCGGCCGTGTCGGTCAGCGGCGCACTCACGGTGGACGGGGTCGAGTCGCTCGTCGGGATCGACCTCCCGCCGGCCGAGGTCGCGGTCGTCGAGGCACTGACCTACCCGGCGCGGAGCGGTCCGACGATCGCGGTCGTCCGGCCCGGCTCCCGCGCGCCCCGGGCCCTCGGGTCGGCCGAGGTGCTCGAGGTCCCGGGCACCGCGGAGCTGCTCGACGGCACGAGCATCGACGCGCGGATCCCCGGGGCAGCGGTCGCCAGGATCGTCGACCGGCTGGACGCCTGGGCACCCGCGGTCGCGACGTCGACCACGGCGCCGGCGCTCGACGAGGTCCTGGACGTCGACGACCGCGTCGCCGAGCGCATCCTCCGGATCGGCCCGCACGGGCTGTTCGCCGTCGAGACGGTGTCGTCGGCGCAGGACGAGGACGCCCCCGTCGTCGTCCTGCACAACGGCGGCGCCGAACACCGCACGGGCGCCACCGACTACCAGGTCGACCTCGCCCGGGTCCTGGCCCGCGACGGCGTCCGGGTGGTCCGGGTCGACCGCCGTGGCACGGGCGAGAGCTCACCGGTGCACGCGGACGAGCAGGCGTTCCTGTTCGCCCAGGAGTGGCTGGACGACCAGCGAGCCGTCGTGGCCGCGTTGCGCGTGCCCGCCGAGCGACTGGCGATCGTCGGGATGTGCGCCGGCGCCTGGCTCGCCGGCCGGGCGGTCGAGGAGCACCCGCGGCTCGTCGTCGAGATCAGCCCGAACGACTACCGCCGCACCCCGGCCGCGCCGGGGTCGTACGCCGAGACCGCACAGGGGGTCGCGGACGCCTCCCCGCTGCGCCGCTGGCTGCGTGGTCCGTACAACCGCTGGGTCCCGGCCGGTCTCCGCGACCGCATCGCCCGTCGGGGTGCGCTGGGCAGTGTGGTCGGCCACCTCGGACCCGTCCTCGACCGTGGCACCGACGTCGTGGTCGTGGCCACCCCCGAGGACGTCGCACTGTTCGACCGGTTCGGCGGGCGCCGTGCGGTCCGACGGTGGGGCGCCCGGCTGACCGTCGTCGAGGTCCCGGACGGCGACCACGCGCTCTTCTCGCCCGGGATGCGACGGACCGTCGTCGCCGAGGTGCGGTCGCGGGTCGCCGAGACGTTCCCGGCGCGGGCGCTGTCCCGCTGAACGCGTCAGGACGTCCGTCAGGGGGTCGGCAGCAGCCCGGTGAACCGAGCGACGGCGGCGGGGTGCTCGACGTGCGCGAAGTGCCCGCAGTCCTCGAGCACCGCCGTGCGCACGGCGGGCAGGAGAGCGCGCAGGTCGGCGAGGTCCGACGGACGGGCGAACACGTCCCCGCGTCCGACGACCGCGGCGACCGGCACGCTGACCGTCCGCCAGCCGTCGACGTCGTACCCCGCGGCGGCGCGGGCGGTCAGGGCGAACAGCTCCGGGCGGAACTCCTGCACGAACGCATCGAGCACGCTCCGGTCGAGCCGCCGCACGTGGGCGAACACCGGGGCGGCCAGCAGCGGCAGCACCCCGACCCGGGCGAGCCCGCGGAGCATGCCCCGGGCGGCACCACCCGTGACGAGCACCCCCGCGCGGAGCAGCGTGAACGCCGGCAGCGTCCGGAGCGCGCACAGCGGGTGGGCGGCGGCGCGGACCGTCGCCGTCGTGGTCCCGGAGACCAGACCGAGCGAGCGCACCCGGTCGGGGGCCGTGCGGGCCAGGTGGAGCGCGACGAACGCGCCCATCGAGTGCCCGACGACGTCCGCGGTGGCCACCCCGAGCGCATCGAGCACGTCCACGACCACGCGGGCGCCCGCGTCGACGTCCACCGGGCGCTCCGGCGGCGGCGACGCGCCCCAGCCCGGCAGGTCGAGGAGCACCAGGCCCCGGTCGCCGACGCCGTCAGCGGCCCGGAGCACCGGCGTCCAGGTCGTCCACGACCCCGCGACGCCGTGCAGCAGCACGACGGGACGCGGACCCGGTCGGTGGTGCACCACGACCAGGCCGACGCCGGTCGACACGACCGTGCGCTGCAGCGACCACGTGGTCGGGTCGGCCGTCACCGGGTACGGCGCGTAGTGCTCGTCCAGGCGACCGGGGCGGAGGTTCAGCCGACCGGGACGGGCGCGGTGCACGCGGCGAGCCGGTCGAGCGCCGCGCGGTACTCGGCGACGTCGCGCTGCAGTCCGGGCTCGGTGATGATCGACGCCTTGATGCGGCCCTGCACGTCGATGACGAAGGTCGCGCGGGTGGCGAAGCCCTTCTTCTCGAGGAAGACGCCGTACTCCTTCGAGACGGCACCGTGCGGCCAGAAGTCGGCGAGGAGCTCGAAGTCGTACCCGTGCTGCTCCGCGAACGACCGCAGCGTGGCCTTCGAGTCGACGGAGACGCCGATGAGCTCGACCCGCTGGTCCTGGAACATCGCGATGTTGTCCTGCAGGGCGCACAGCTCGTTGGTGCAGCCCGACGAGAACGCGAGGGGGAAGAAGACGAGGGCGACCGGGCGGACGCCACGGAAATCGCTGAGGCGGACGTGCTCCCCGAACTGGTTCGGGAGTTCGAAGTCCGGCGCGATCGAGCCGATCTCCAGGGCCATCGGTGCGTGCTTCTTCCTCGGGCGTGGGGTGTGCCCGTGTCGCGTGCGCAGGCGCGGGTCGCGCGTGCACGATCGGCAATCGTACGCCGACGGCACCCGAATGCAAGCGCGTGTCCACCTGCGCGTCACCATCAGGCTGCCGGTCGGTGGTGGGGCCTAGAGTGGTGTGGGTTTCCCCGCCGGTCGCGACCCGACCCGACCCGAACGGGAACCACCATGTCCACCACCACGAGAACGAACGAGGTCAAGGGTGACGGTGAACGACCAGGACCCGCGCAGCACCGCAGGGACCGACCAGGACCCGGAGGAGACCGCAGAGTGGCGTGAATCGCTCGACGGTCTCGTCGCGACGCACGGCCACCAGCGGGCCCGCGAGATCATGCAGAGCCTGCTGAAGCGCTCGAACGAGCTGCACCTCGGCGTGCCGATGGTCCCGACGACCGACTACGTCAACACGATCGCGCCGGAGGACGAGCCGGAGTTCCCCGGCGACGAAGAACTCGAGCGCCGCTACCGCCGGTGGATCCGCTGGAACGCCGCGATCACCGTGCACCGCGCGCAGCGCCCCGGCATCGCCGTCGGCGGCCACATCTCGACCTACGCGTCGAGCGCCGCGATGTACGAGGTCGGCTACAACCACTTCTTCCGCGCGCAGGACCACGCGTCCGGCGGCGACCAGGTGTTCTTCCAGGGCCACGCCTCCCCCGGCATGTACGCCCGCGCCTACATGGAAGGCCGCCTCAGCGAGGACCAGCTCGACGGCTTCCGCCAGGAGAAGTCGCACGCCGGCGGCGGCCTGTCGTCGTACCCGCACCCGCGCCTCATGCCGCACTTCTGGCAGTTCCCGACCGTGTCGATGGGCATCGGCCCGATCAACGCGATCTACCAGGCCCAGCAGGCCAAGTACCTCACCAACCGCGGCATCAAGGACGCCGGCGACCAGCAGGTCTGGGCGTTCCTCGGCGACGGCGAGATGGACGAGGTCGAGTCGCGCGGTCAGCTGCAGGTCGCGGCGAACGACGGGCTCGACAACCTGAACTTCGTCATCAACTGCAACCTCCAGCGCCTCGACGGCCCGGTACGCGGCAACGGCAAGATCATCCAGGAGCTCGAGGCGTTCTTCCGCGGTGCCGGCTGGAACGTCATCAAGGTCGTCTGGGGCCGCGAGTGGGACGACCTGCTCGCCCGCGACACCGACGGCGCGCTGCTCAACCTCATGAACGCCACGCCGGACGGCGACTACCAGACGTACAAGGCCGAGAACGGCGCCTACGTGCGCGAGAACTTCTTCGGGCGCGACCCGAAGGCGCTCGAACTGGTCAAGGACTACTCGGACGACCAGATCTGGAACCTCAAGCGCGGTGGCCACGACTACCGCAAGGTCTACGCCGCGTTCAAGGCCGCGACCGAGCACAAGGGCCAGCCGACCGTCATCCTCGCGAAGACCGTCAAGGGCTACGGCCTCGGCCCGAGCTTCGAGGGCCGCAACGCGACTCACCAGATGAAGAAGCTCACGCTCGACAACCTCAAGCAGTTCCGCGACGAGATGCGCATCCCGATCTCCGACGCGCAGCTCGAGGAGAACCCCTACACGCCGCCGTACTACCACCCGGGCAATGACGACGAGGCGATCCAGTACATGCACGAGCGTCGTCGCGAGCTCGGCGGGTACGTGCCGGAGCGCCGGACGAAGTACACGCAGTTCACCCTGCCCGAGGACGCGAAGTACCAGGTCGTGAAGAAGGGCTCCGGCAAGCAGGAGGTCGCCACGACCATGGCGTTCGCGCGCCTGCTGAAGGACCTGCTCCGGTCCCCGGACTTCGGCGACCGCGTGGTCCCGATCATCCCGGACGAAGCACGCACGTTCGGCATGGACGCGTACTTCCCGACCGCGAAGATCTACAACCCGAACGGCCAGCACTACACGTCGGTCGACCGCGAGCTCCTCCTGGCCTACAAGGAGAGCCCGCAGGGCCAGATCGTGCACGTCGGCATCAACGAGGCGGGCGCCCTCGCGGCGTTCACCGCGGTCGGCACCTCGTACTCGACGCAGGGCGAACCGCTCATCCCGGTCTACGTCTTCTACTCGCAGTTCGGGTTCCAGCGCACCGGCGACGCGATCTGGGCCGCAGGCGACCAGATGGCCCGCGGCTTCATGATCGGCGCCACGGCCGGCCGCACCACGCTGACCGGCGAGGGCCTGCAGCACGCCGACGGCCACTCGTTGCTCCTCGCCGCGACGAACCCGGCGGTCGTGTCCTACGACCCGGCGTACGGCTACGAGATCGGGCACATCGTCCGCTCCGGCCTCGAGCGCATGTACGGCACGAACGAGGACGGCTCGCCGAAGCACGCCGACCCGAACGTCATGTACTACCTCACGGTCTACAACGAGCCGCTCGTGCAGCCGGCCGAGCCCGAGGGCGTCGACGTCGAGGGCATCGTGAAGGGCATGTACCTGCTCAAGCCGAGCGAGCACGACGGCCCGAAGGCCCAGCTGCTCGCGTCCGGTGTCGCGGTGCCGTGGATCCTCGAGGCGCAGCAGCTCCTCGCCGAGGACTGGGGCGTGTCCGCCGACGTCTGGAGCGTCACGAGCTGGGGTGAGCTGTACCGCGACGGTCTCGACGCGGAGCAGCACGCGTTCCTCAACCCGAACGAGCAGCCGCGCACCCCGTACGTGACCGAGCGCCTGCTCGGCACCGAGGGCCCGGTCGTCGCCGTGAGCGACTTCATGCACCAGGTCCAGGAGCAGATCCGCCCGTTCGTGCCGACCGACTACGCCACGCTCGGCGCCGACGGCTTCGGCTTCTCGGACACGCGTCCGGCCGCCCGCCGCTTCTTCCACATCGACGGCCCCTCGGTCGTCGTGCGGACGCTGCAGCAGCTCGCCCGCCAGGGCAAGGTCGACCAGGCCGTCGTCCAGCAGGCGATCGACCGCTACCGCCTGCACGACGTCACCGCCGGCACGACCGGCAGCGCTGGCGGCGAGAGCTGATCAGCAGGTGAGCACCCCCCGCACCGACACCGCCGTGGGCCGGGAGAGCGATCGCGACCGCGCGCTCTCCTGGCTCCGGCAGGTGTCGGGCGAACTCTCGACCGCGACGATCAAGCGGCTCGAGGACACCCTCCCGTGGTACAGCGAGATGCCCCCGGGGCGCCGCTCGGCCGTCGGGCTCGTGGCACAAGCCGGCATCACGTCGTTCATCTCGTGGCTCGAGGGCAGCGCGTCGACGCCGTGGATCGCAGCCGCCGACGTGTTCGGCTCCGCGCCGCGCGAGCTCCTCCGCTCGGTGAGCCTGCAGCAGACCCTGCAGCTCATCCGCGTGGTGGTCACCGTCGTCGAGGAACGCGCCAAGGACGACGAGATGCTGCAGGAGGCGATCCTGAAGTACTCGCGGGACATCGCCTTCGCCGCCGCCGACGTCTACGCCCGCGCGGCCGAGGCCCGTGGGCTCTGGGACGCGCGGCTCGAGGCCCTCGTCGTCGACTCCATCCTGTCCGGCGAGTACGACGACGAACTGCCCTCCCGCATCGCCGCGCTCGGCTGGCACGGCCACGGCGAGGTCGCGGTCCTCGTCGGCAACGCCCCGAAGCAGCTCGAGGTCGACCAGATCCGGCGGACCGCACGGCACATGGACGCCGACGTGCTCATCGGCGTGCAGGGATCGCGGCTCGTGGTCGTCATCGGCCGTGCCACCCCGCGGGACGACGTCCCCGAGGGCGAGGAACCCGTCTCCTTCACCGCCATCGCCCAGGCCCTCGAACCGTCGTTCGGCGAGGGCCACCTGGTCCTCGGCAACGAGGTCCCCGGGGTCGTCGACGCGTCGACCAGCGCGAAGGGCGCCCTCGCCGGGTTCGCCGTCGCGCGGGCCTGGCGCGGCGCCCCACGCCCGGCGCTGGCGGACGACCTGCTGCCCGAACGGGCCCTCGCCGGCGACCCGCTGGCCCGGTCCGCCCTCGTCCAGCGCATCTACGTGCCGCTCAAGGACCAGTCCACCGAGCTCCTCCAGACGCTCTGGTGCTACCTGGACACCGGTCGGTCGCTCGAGGCCACGGCCCGCGAGCTCTTCGTGCACCCGAACACCGTCCGCTACCGTCTCCGCCGCGTGGCCGACGTCATCGGGTGGGACGCCACGCACGCCCGCGACGCCCTGATCGTGCAGTCGGCGCTCATCCTCGGCGCGATGTCGGAGTCGAGCACCGGCCGACGTCGGCCCCCGACGCGACGATAGGGCGCGACGATAGGGATCGCACAAGGTCTCCGGCGGATCGCTGTCGGAAGTCCACACGCTCCTCGGCCGCCGCGGCAGGAAGGATCGATGGGTGATCGTCGTCGTCGCGCCCGGACAGGGCTCCCAGACCCCCGGCTTCCTCGCCCCCTGGCTCGAGGACGCCGCCGTCCGTGACCGCGTCGGTGCGTGGTCCGACGCGATCGGCGTCGATCTCGCGCACCACGGCACCGAGTCCGACGCCGACACCATCAAGGACACCGCGCTCGCGCAGCCGCTCATCGTGGCCGCGGGTCTGGTGACCGCCGACGCCCTGCTCGCCGACGGCCGCCGTGCCCTCGTCGGCGGGGTCGCCGGCCACTCGGTGGGCGAGTTCACCGCCGCAGCCGTCGCCGGGGTCCTCGAGCCGACCGACGCCGTGTCGCTCGTCGCCGAGCGCGGCCGGGCCATGGCCGACGCCGCCGCCCTCGAACCGACCTCGATGGCCGCCGTCCTCGGGGGCGACCCGGACGCGGTCGCCGCGGCGCTCGAGCAGCACGGCCTCGTCCCCGCGAACCACAACGGCGGCGGTCAGACCGTCGTCGCCGGTCCCGCCGACGGCATCGCCGCCCTCGCCGCCGAGCCGCCCGCCAAGGCCCGCGTCATCCCGCTCGCGGTCGCCGGCGCCTTCCACACGCGGTACATGGCCCCCGCCGTCGCCCGTGTCGCCCCGGTCGCGGCCGCCGCCTCCGCAGACGACCCGAGCCTGCCGATCTGGACGAACGCCGACGGCTCCCGCGTCGACGACGGCCGCCGCTTCGTCGACCTGATGGTCCAGCAGATCGAGAACCCCGTGCACTGGGACGCCGTGATGGAATCCTTCGCCGCCGCCGGCGTCACCGGCATCATCGAACTGGCCCCGGCCGGTGCCCTCGTCGGTCTCGCGAAGCGCGGCCTCCGCGGCACCCCGACCGTGGCGATCAAGACCCCCGACGACCTGCCCGCCGCCGTCGAGCTCCTGGAGCGCGACCGCGACCAGTCCGCAGGCCAGGAAGCAGACGCAACCGCATGACCGACGCGACCACGCCGTCCCCCGCGACCGACGGGACGGCCGTTCCCCGAGCCTCCCGTCCGCTGCTGCAGCAGCGTCGCGGCCACGAGTTCACCCGCATCCTCGCGTTCGGCGCCGCCCGCGGCGAGAACGTCGTGCCGAACGACGACCTCGTCGGCCCGATCGACTCCTCCGACGAGTGGATCCGGCAGCGCACCGGCATCGTGACCCGCAAGCGCGCGGGCGCAGACGTCGAAGCGGTCGACCTCGCCGAGGCCGCCGCGCGCGAGGCGATCGCGAAGGCCGGCATCGAGCCGTCGCAGATCGGCGTCGTGCTCGTCAGCACCGTCACGCACACCGTCGCGACCCCGTCGATGGCGTCCCTGCTCGCCGAGCGCATCGGCGCCACCCCGGCCGCGGCGTACGACGTCAGCGCCGCGTGCGCCGGCTACGCGTACGGCATCGCCCAGGCCGACTCGTTCATCAAGTCCGGTCTCGCCGACCACGTGCTCGTCGTCGGCGCCGAGAAGCTCAGCGACGTCGTCGACCCGACCGACCGTTCCATCTCGTTCCTCCTCGGTGACGGGGCGGGCGCGGCCGTGGTCGGCCCGAGCGACTTCCCCGGCATCGCCCCGACGATCTGGGGCTCGGACGGCTCGAAGTGGGACGCGATCGGCATGACCGCGACCTACAACGAGTGGGCCGCCGGCGCACCCCGACCGACCATGCGCCAGGCCGGACAAACGGTCTTCCGCTGGGCCGTGTGGGAGATGGTCAAGGTCGCCCGCCAGGCACTCGAGACCGCCGGGGTCCGCCCCGAGGACCTCGCCGCCTTCGTGCCGCACCAGGCGAACATCCGGATCATCGACGAGTTCGCCAAGCAGCTCGGCCTGCCGGACACGGTGACGATCGCCCGCGACATCACCACGACCGGCAACACCTCCGCCGCGAGCATCCCGCTCGCCACGCACCGCCTGCTCGAGGAGCACCCGGAACTGTCGGGCGGCCTCGCCCTGCAGATCGGCTTCGGCGCCGGACTCGTGTTCGGTGCCCAGGTGGTCGTCCTCCCCTAGTCCCCCGCGCCTCCGCGCACGGACCGAGCCCGTGCCCTAGGCTGTCCCACGGTCAAACGACACCCCCCTCAAGGAGAACCCTCATGGCCCTGTCCAACGAAGAAGTCCTCGCCGGCCTGGCCGAGCTGATCAACGACGAGACCGGCATCGCGACCGACACCGTCGCCGCCGACAAGTCGTTCACCGACGACCTCGACATCGACTCGATCTCGATGATGACCATCGTCGTGAACGCCGAGGAGAAGTTCGACGTGAAGATCCCGGACGAAGAGGTCAAGAACCTCAAGACCGTGGGCGACGCCGTCGACTTCATCGTCAAGGCGCAGGCCTGACGCGAGCTTCCTGAGCGCCGCGGCCCCGGCGGAACTGCCGCGGGCCGCGGCGCTCGTCTCGTCCACCCCCGGCTCCCCACGCGAGCCAGCTCGTCCAACGAAAGAACACGTCGTTCCATGACCAACAAGACCGTCGTCGTCACCGGGATCGGTGCCATCACGCCCCTCGCCGCGACCGCCCCGGAGACGTGGGAGGCGCTGCTCGCCGGCAAGTCCGGCATCACCCGCATCGAGGACCCGCGCTACGCCGAGCTCGAACTCCCCGTCGAGTTCGCCGGCCAGGGCCGCCGGTTCCTCACCGACCAGCTCACCCGCCCGGAGACGAAGCGCCTCGACCCGTCGTCGCAGCTGTCGCTCGTCGCCGCGCGCGAAGCCTGGGCCGACGCCGGCATCGACCCGGAGACCGTCGTCCCCGAGCGCCTCATCGTCGACTGGGCGACCGGCATCGGCGGCGTCAACACGCTGCTCGACGCCTGGGACACCCTGCGCGAGAAGGGCCCGCGCCGCGTCATGCCGATGACGGTGCCGATGCTCATGGCGAACGGCCCCGCCGCCGCCATCGAGATGGAGTTCGGCGCCCGCGGCGGAGCCCGCACGTACCTCTCGGCCTGCGCGTCCTCGACCGAGTCCCTCGCCGAGGCCTACCGCCACGTCGCGTCCGGCGAGGCCGACATCGTCATCACCGGTGGCGCCGAGGCCGCACTGCACCCGCTGCCCCTCGCCGCGTTCGCCGCGATGCAGGCGCTGTCGCGCCGCAACGACTCCCCCGAGACCGCCTCGCGGCCGTACGACGTCACGCGTGACGGCTTCGTCCTCGGTGACGGCGCCGCGGCGCTGATCCTCGAGACCAAGGAGCACGCCGAGGCCCGCGGCGCGAAGATCTACGCCGAGGTCGCCGGTGCCGGCATCACCTCGGACGCCTTCCACATCACCGCCCCGGACCCCGAGGGCAGCGCCGCCGCCCGCGCGGTCATCACGGCGCTCGAGCACGCCGGCGCCGCCCGCGAGGACGTCGTCCACGTCAACGCGCACGCCACCTCCACCCCGGTGGGCGACGTCGCCGAGTACCACGCCATGCGTCGCGTCTTCGGCGACCACCTGGACAACGTGGTCGTCTCGGCGACCAAGGCGTCCACGGGGCACCTGCTCGGCGGTGCCGGCGCGATCGAGGCCGCGTTCACCGTCCTCGCCCTGCACGAGCGCGTCGCCCCGCCGACGATCAACCTCACGCAGCAGGACCCGGAGATCGTCATGGACGTCGCCACCGCGCCGCGCGAGCTGCCGGCGGGCGACCTGCTCGCGGTCAGCAACTCGTTCGGCTTCGGCGGGCACAACGCCGTGGTCGCGTTCCGCTCCGTCTGATCCCCGGTCACGGCCTGGAGGCCCGTCCTGCGTCCGCAGGGCGGGCCTCCGCCGCGTCGTGGTCGGCCCCGGCACGCCCGTCGTACCCGACGCCGCTGCCGCGAGTTTCGGCCCCGCGGACACTTTCGCGGCTCTGACGCCGCGAAGGTGTCCGCCGGGGCGAGGCTCGTGCGGGTCTGGACAGATCGGCGCGGGCCGGTGGGCACCGGGAACGACGGACGCCCCCCGCTCCGGAGGGAGCGGACGGCGTCCGAGGTGCGGGAGGAACCGTTCGGGTCAGCCGACGCGGTGCAACCAGACGACGGGGTTGCCCTCGGCGGCGTGGCGGAACGGCTCGAGTTCGTCGTCCCAGGCCTGACCGAGCGCGAGGCGGAGCTCCCGGTGCAGCTCGAGGGCGTTGCTCCCGGCGAGCTCCATGGCGTAGCGGACCCGGTCCTCGGGGACGACCATGTTTCCGGACACGTCGGTCTGCGCGAAGAAGACGCCGAGGTCCGGCGTGTGCATCCACCGGCCGCCGTCGGACTCCGCCGTCGGTTCCTCGGTGACCTCGAAGCGCAGGTGCTCCCAGCCGCGCAGGGCAGAAGCGATCGCCGCGCCGGTGCCGACCTGTCCGGTCCAGGTGAACTCCGTCCGACGGGAGCCGTCGAGCGCGGGCTGGTCGAGCCACGAGAAGTTCACGGCGCGGCTCATCGCGCGACCTGCCGCCCATTCGACGTGCGGGCAGAGCGCGCGTGGTGAGGAGTGCACGTACAGCACCCCGGTCGTCGTTCCGTTCACGATTCCTCCGCTTCGTCAGGTGCGACTTCCCCATCGACCTGTGGTGCGGAGCCCCGGAACGGGACATCGGTATCCGATTGTGATGTCCTTGCGAACACGCCCATTATGCATGGCACCGGCTGCGAACGCCACACCCGGGCCGCAGGGATCCCGGCGACGTCAGTGCCCACCGTTCAGTGCAGGACGGCTCCGGTGGCGTCGACCGGGTGGCGCTCCCCCGCGCGGAGCGGGACCGGGATCCGGTTCTGCTCGGGTGGGATCGGGCAGGCGAACTGGTACGAGAACGCGCACGGCGGCAGGACGAGGCGGTCCCAGTCGAGGAGCACCTCGGCACCGGACCCATCGGCGCCGGGACCGTCGGCGCCGGGCGCATCGGCACCGGGGTCGTCGAGGTACAGGAAGCGGCCCATCGAGTACGAGCTGCCGGGGTCGTCCTCGGGCAGGGCGCTCGTGGCGTCCTGCACGATGAGCTGCAGGCGGGCGACCCCGTTGTGGACCGCCGAACGCACCGCCAGGAGCTCCAGCGGGACGCCGTCGATCACGGTCGAGACGGTGCCGGCGACCACGAGCGGATCGCCGGCGGCGTCGACGACGCTGCCACGGTCCTCCTGGCCGGTGGTCGCCCGGAACCTGCCGGAGGTGAGGTGTGTCGGGGACGCATCGAAGCGCGCGATCGTGTCGAAGCGGGTGAGCGCCTCGCTCGCCGGGTCCCAGACGCGCAGCGTGTGTCCGTGCACCGTGGCGGCCGTGCCGTCCGCGAACGCGACCGTCGAGGGGACGACCGCCCGGTCGCCGGCGACGAGCACCGCGCCGTCGACCGGGACGCCGTCGACGACGATGCCGTCCGCAGCGTCGGCCGTGACCGTCAGCCCACCGGGAGCCGGCGCCCACCGCCCCGGCACGGGCCAGACCGGCTGGGGCTGCTCGACGAGCTGCGTCGTCACCAGGGCGAGCGGTCCCCGCGCGCTGCGGGCCCAGCGGTCGCGCTCGGCGACGTGGTCCGCCAGGGACGGCTCGGTCACGACTGCTCCTGGCGGGGGTAGATGACCTTCTGGACGATGATGATCACCGACGCGGCGAACGGGACGGCCACGAGCGCGCCGAGGACACCGCCGATCGTGCCGCCGGCCACCGCCGCGATGACCACGAGGGCCCCGGGGACCTGCACCGCCCGGGACATGATGCGCGGCGAGATGAGGTACGCCTCGACCTGCATGTAGACGAGGTAGTAGATCGCCGCGGCCAGTGCGGTCGCGGGCGAGGCGAACAGGCAGAGCAGCGAGATGATGATCGCCGCGGCCAGCGTGCCGACGAGCGGGATGAGCGACCCGAGGAACGCGAAGGTCGCCAGGAGCACCGGCAGCGGCGCCCCGATGATGAGCAGGAACACCAGGCTGAGGATGCCGTTGATGAGCGCCTGGCTGATCTGCCCGACGACGTAGCGACCGACGGCCTGGGTGATCTGCTCACTGACGTCGATGAAGTTCTCGCGCCGCGTCGCCGGGACGAACCGGTACGCCATCGACTTGAGGCCGCGCATCGACGCCAGGAAGTACAGCATCAGGATGATGACGATCACGGCACCGGTGAGCCCGGAGAGGATCCCGCCGCCGACCGCCAGGATGCCGCCGCCCAGGCTGAGCAGGTTGCCCGGGTCCTCGACGAAGGACTGCAACGACTGCAGGGCGTGGTTGATGTCGAACGAGCCCGCGAACTGCTTCGACAGGTCCTGCACCCACTCCTGGCGCGAGATGTCCTGCACGATCTCGGGGAAGTTCTGGATGAGGTTCGTCGCCTGCTGGATGAGGATCGGGACGACCGCGAAGACGATCCCGGCGAAGGCCGCCAGGACCCCGACGACGACGATCGTGATCGCCGACCACCGCGGGATGTACCGCTCGAGGAACGACACCAGCGGGTCGATGCCGAGCGACAGGAACAGGGCGACACCGATGTAGACGAGCACCGTGCTCAGCTCGCTGACGATCGTGCCCACGAGCAGGGCGATCAGGACACCGAGCGCCCCCGTGAAGCCGATCCGGAAGGCGTTGACCCGGACGCCGGTGCCCGCCTGGGTCGTCTCGAACATCACGTTCGGGGTCGGGCCGTGCTCCTCCGACTCGTCGTGCTTGCGCTTGAACTGCATGGGAGACGGGTCAGCCTTCCTCGGGCGTTTCGCGTAGGGCGGGCGGGACTTGAACCCGCGGATCGTTCGGTTATGAGCCGACTGCCTTGACCAGCTTGGCTACCGCCCCTCGGAGACCGTTCAGGCCACCGCTTCCCCACGATACAGCGACTCGAACGTCGACAGCGTGCGGTTGATGTCGTGTGCCTCGATCATCGCCAGGCTGCGCTCGCGCATCGTCGTGTAGTCCTCGTCCGACGCGGTCAGGACCGTCGTGAGCTTCGCCGCGAGGTCGGCCGCGTCACCCGGGGTGAAGAGGTACCCGTTGCCGTCGATCAGGTGCGGGAGCGCCATCGAGTCGGCCGCCACGACGGGCAGCCCGGACGCCATCGCCTCGAGCGAGGAGATGCTCTGCAGCTCGGCCGTCGACGGCATCGCGAACACGGTGGCGTTCGTCAGCGCCTGCCGCTTCGCCTCGTCGGTGACGAAGCCCGCGAACCGGACCCGGTCGTCGAGGCCCAGCTCGTGCACGAGCGCCGTCAGCTTCGGGATCATCTCGCCGCCGCCGACGATGGTCAGGTGCGCCTGCAGCTCGGCGGGGAGCAGCGGGAGCGCCCGGACCAGGACGTCGAGGTTCTTCTCGGGGGCGACGCGGCCGACGAAGACGATCTCGTTCGTCGCCGGTCGTCCCGGTCGTGGCGTGTAGCGGGAGGCGTCGATGCCGCACGAGATCGCGAGGACCTGCTGCCCGGCGATCGCCTTGCGCAGGTAGTCGGCGGCGAGCACCGTCGGCGTCGTGATCGCGTCGGCCAGCCGGTAGGTCTTGGCCGCGTCGTTCCAGGCGATCTTGAGCGCGATCGGCAGGGTGAACCGACCGAACGGCGTGTACTCGAGCAGGTTCTCGGGCATGAAGTGGTTCGTGCCGACCACGCGGATGCCGCGCTCGTGGGCCTCCTGCACGATCCCGCGCCCGATGACGATGTGGGACTGGATGTGCACGACGTCGGGCTGCACGGCGTCGAGGATCGGGCCGGTCCACTTCCGGACGCTCCACGGCCAGACGAAGCGGAGCCACGCGTGCCACGGCCACTTGTACGACTTCAGGCGGTGCACCGTGAGGGTGACGCCGCGGTGCTCCTCGTCGAAGGTGCCGTGGTGGGCGCTCGAGGCCGGGGCGACGACGTGGACCTCGTGCCCGCGTTCGGCGAGGCCGACGGCGAGCTGCTCGGCGAACGTGGCGGCGCCGTTGACGTCCGGCGGGAAGGTGTCCGCCGCGATCAGGACACGGAGCGGTCGGGAGCCGCCCGTCGCACCCGTCGGTTCGGCGGTGGCGGTGGTGGCGTCCTCTGACACGGCTGGCGTCGTCCTCTCGTGGGCGGGTGCTGGTCGGTCCTCGACGGTACCGCACGGCTCCCGAGGGGTGCGTCCGCCTCGCGGCGGACCCGGGCGGTGGACAGGCGGGGCCGCCGAGCCGCAGCGCGCAGCACAGCGCCGCTGGTCAGCTGCGCGCAGCGACGCTGGTCAGCTGCGCACAGCGCCGCTGGTCAGCTGCGCACAGCGCCGCTGGTCAGCTGCGCACAGCGCCGCTGGTCAGCTGCGCACAGCGCCGCTGGTCAGCTGCGCGACTCGGGGTGGTGCTTTGCGAGCAGGAAGACCCCGGTGATCGCGACGACCGCGGCCACGAGGAACCCGAGCACGGCGAACCAGGGCGCCCCCTCGGCCTCGCCGAGCACCAGGACACCGATGCCGACCGCGACGATCGGGTCGATCACCGTGAGCCCGGCGATGACCAGGTCGGCCGAGCCGCTGGAGTACGCGTTCTGCACGAAGTACCCGCCGAGCGCCGCCGCGACGACGACCCCGACGATCGCGAGCACCGTGAGCCAGTCGAACGTGCCGGCGACGAACCGGTTGAGCACGACCTTCGCGAGCGTCGCGACGAAGCCGTAGAGGACGCCGGCCGCGACGATGTAGTACAGCGCGACCTGGTGCTTCGCGGCGAACCGGAACGAGACGAGCACGACCGCCAGCACCACGACCAGGATGAGCAGGATCGTCGTCAGCTGGGCGGCGTCGATCGCGCTCTCGCGACCGACGAAGGCCGCGATCGCGACGAAGATCCCCACGCCGACGATGCACGTCCAGACGGCACGACGGGCCTGCTGCCCGAGCGGCAGGCCGCTCGACCGGGACGAGAACCACGTCGTGATGACGAGGGCCACCGCCCCGAGCGGCTGCACGACGATGAGCGGCGCGTTCGTGATGCTGAAGAGCTGCAGGACGACCGCGAGCCCGAGCATGAGCGTGCCGAGCACCCAGTACCCGCTGCCGAGCAACGCGAGCACGTGCCGGACCGAGAGCCCCTTGGACTGCCGACCGAGCTTGGCTTCGACCCGCTGGACGCCGCGGCTCTGGAACTGCGCGCCGAGCGACAGGAAGACCGCACCGACGAGGGCGACGGGGATCATCAGGGCCTGGAAGGGTGTCAGGTTCACCGCATCCGGGATCGGGAGGTCCGTCGTCACGCAATGAGGCTACCGGTCGCCGCCGGATAACCTGGGTGAATGGCCGTTCTCCCCATCCGCATCACCGGCGAACCCGTCCTGCACGAGCGCGCAGCCGAGGTCACCGTCTTCGACGACGACCTGCGCACCCTGGTGGACGACATGTTCGAGACCATGGACCTGGCCCCCGGGGTGGGCGTGGCCGGTCCGCAGGTCGGTGTCGGGAAGCGGCTCTTCGTGTACGCATGGACCGATGATGACGAGGTCCTGCACCGCGGCGTCGCGGTGAACCCCGTGCTGTGGACGAGCCCGCTCGTGCCCGAGGCTGTGGAGGAGCTCGACGAGGACGACGAGTCCGAGGGCTGCCTCTCGATCCCGGGCGAGCGCTTCCCGCTGCGCCGCGCCGAGGGTGTCCTGCTCCGCGCCGTCGACGCCGAGGGCACCCCGTTCGAGGTCGAGGCCCACGGCTGGCTCGCCCGGATCTTCCAGCACGAGTACGACCACCTCGACGGCTACCTGTACGCCGACCGGCTCGTGCACCCGTACGCCAAGCAGGCGGCGAAGGCCGTCCGCAAGAGCAGCTGGGGCGTCCCCGGCAAGTCCTGGCTCCCCGGCCGCGACCACCCCGAGGGCTGACGCAGCACGGAGCGGTGCCGGTACGGCGCTCCCGCCGGGCCGGCCTGGAGGCGCGGCTCAGCTCCGGTGGGCGAGCAGCGCCTCCTGCAGACGGTCCCGTTCCGGGTGGCCGGGGCAGTACTCGAGGAGACCGGCGGCGACGCGCGCCTGGTCGTCCGTCTCGACGGCGGCCGTCCACGGTGCGACCCCGCGCTCCGCGCAGGTCGCCGCGAGGTCGCGCAGGTCGACTGCGTCGTCCGCTGCGCGGACCGCGGCCTGCTGCTGCGCGGACATCTCGGTCCCGGTGATCGGCTTCGCGGTGCAGTCCGTGCGGTCGGCCTCCCACGCGGCGGAGTAGGTCGTGTAGGTCTCCGTCGCGGTCCCCTGCCCCGTGCGGCACACGAACGCGAACACGATCGGCGCGCTGCCGGATGCCGCGACCTCGGCACCGGAGGTCGCGTCGACCGAACCGTCCAGTTCAGGCTCCACCCCGGCCGTGCACCCCGCCAGCCCGAGCGCCCCGGCGACGACGACCGTCGTTGCGATGGCGCGGCGCAGGGTGATCACCTGTGAACGCTAACAGGTTCCGTCCGGGCGCCACCTGCGAACCCGGCGCAGCCAGCCCGGCCCGGCCCCGCCCCGGCCGGCTGCCACGAGACTCGGCCCAGCGGACAAGTCTCGCGGCTCCCGACGCAAGTCTCGTCCGCCAGCGCGAGATTCGGCGCACGGGCCACGCGCACGCACGGGCCACGCACACGCACACGCGCATGCACACGCGCGCCGCCCCGGAACGCGAGAAGGCCCCCACCACGAACGGTGAGGGCCTGCCTGCTCCCCGAGTTGGACTCGAACCAACAACCTGCCGGTTAACAGCCGGCTGCTCTGCCAATTGAGCTATCGAGGATCACTGCCCGCCGAGGTGAACCCCCTGCGAACAACGGGTACCAGCATAGCAGGACGCAGCGCCCGCTCCGCGCATCCGCCGCGCATCCCGGGCGCGCCGCACCCGAACTCCGCGACGACCGCGCCCGGTCAGTACCCGGCGGCCGGGTCGACGACCCCGACGAACCCCTTGCCCGCACCGCCCAGGAACGCCGTCGTGTTCGCCCGCACGCGCTCGGCGAGGAGCGGCGCCACCATCTCCGGCGTGTCCGCCTGGTGCGGCGTGATGACGACCCCGGGTGTGGTCCACAGCGGGTGCCCGTCCGGCAGCGGCTCGGGGTCCGTGACGTCCAGCCCCGCGCCGGCGACCTCGCCGTCGTGCAGCGCGGCGACCAGGGCGTCGGTGTCGACCAGGCCGCCGCGGGCGATGTTCACGATCCGGGCGCTCGGCTTCATGCGGGCGAACTGCGGTGCCCCGAGGAGCTTCGCGGTGCCGCTCGTCATCGCCGCGGCGACCATCACGACGTCGGCGTCCAGCAGCACGGCGTCGAGCTCGTCGGTCGTCACGGTCCGGTCGGCGCCCGGGACCGGGTCGCTCGAGCGCCGCACCACGGTGACCGACACCTCGAACGGTGCGAGCAGTCGGATGAACTCGAGCGCGATGCCCCCGGCGCCGATCACCACGACGTTCCGGCCGTACAGGGAGACGCCCTCGGGTTCCGTCGCCCACGAGGTCGCCCGTGCACGCTTCGGCAGGACCCGCAGCGTCGCGAGCGTCAGGGCGAGGGCGTGCTCGGCGACGGGCTCGGCGTACGCACCCTTGGCCGAGGTGAAGAGCACCCGGTCCCCGTGCTCCTCGATGAGGTGGGCGAAAGCGTCCACCCCCGCGAACGGCAGCTGCACCCACCCGACGCCCGGCGCCCGGTCGAGCGCCGCGGCGAGTCCGTCGGGGTCGCGCGCGTCGAGCCAGACGACGGCGCGGGTGTCCTCGTCGAGCGGTGCGACCGTCCCGCCCGCGCCGGTGACCGCGGCGACGTGCAGGTCGGCCGGCGACGGCAGGATCGCGACCGGTCCGGCGGTGGGCGGCGCCACCGGCAGCGGTGCGCCGGCGTCGGTGACGACGGCACGGTGGCCTCGGGTGGAGGTCCCGGTGGTGGTCGTCATGCGCGCTCCTGTCGTTCGGTGCGGGGGCCGGTGCCGGCCGCGGCGACGGGCCGTCGAGGTGCGGCGGACCGGGCCCCGGAGGCCGTGGTGGGTCGACGCTTGACCGGCCGGGACGCCGTCGCCGCCAGGGTCTTGACGTAGGGGTCGACGGGGTTGTCGAGGACCTCGTCGAAGGTGCCGAGCCCGACCACGCGGCCGTCGGCCATCACGGCGACGCGGTCCGCCAGGGCACGGGCCTCGCGGAGGTCGCTCGAGACGACCACGGCGGAGAACTGCCGGCCCCGCTGCAGGTTCGTCAGTGCCTCGAGCACGGACTGCCGCACGAGCACGTCGACACCGCGGGCGGGCTCGTCGGCGACGAGGAGCTGCGGCTCGAGGACCAGCGCCCGGGCGAGGGCGACGCGCTGCCGCTGGCCGCTCGAGAGCTCCCACGTGTTCAGCCGCATGACGCCGAGCGGCAGGTGCACGGCGTCGACCAGGCGGGCCACGATGAGCCCGGCTTCCTTCCGGTCGAAGCGACGGTCGCGCACGTAGATCGGTTCGGCGATCGCCTCGCCGACGGTCAGGTCCGGGCTCAGCCGGTCGGCGCCGTCCTGCGGCAGGTACCCGATCCGGCCGGTCAGCCGGGCTGCCTTGCGCGACGTCGGCCGGAGCCCGCGGACCTTCTGCCCGAGCACGGTGAGCTCGCCACCGGTGATGTGCCGGCGGTGCGCCCCCTCGCCCTCGCCGGTCGCGCCGAGCTGTCCGGCGATCGCCGCGGCGAACGTGGACTTGCCCGAGCCGGACTCGCCGAGCACGGCGAGGATCTCCCCCTGACGGACGGTCAGGCTCACCCCGTCGACGGCCCGGATCGCGGCTGCGCCGCGAGCCCCCCGGTACTCGATCGAGACGTCGTCTGCGACGACCGCCGGGCCGTTGACCGCGATCATGGATCCCCTTCCGCGGCGCCCCTGACTGCGACCGCGCCTGTCGGTCGCGACGGTGCGGTCGCGACGTGGTGCGGTGGAGGTGACCGCCTGGAGGCGCGACCCGCGTCGCGGACGCGGGACGCGCCTCCAGGCTGGTCGCCACCGGATCAGGACCCGGCGTGCTCCAGTTCGACCAGCGTACGCCGTCGCTCGGCCTGTTCCGCCGGGTCCGGGACCGGCAGCGACGCGAGGAGCCGCTGCGTGTACGGGTGCTGCGGCGCCCCGAGCACCTCGGCGGTCGTGCCGGTCTCCACGAGGTCGCCGCGGTAGAGGACCGCGATGCGGTCCGACAGCGCGCCCACGACCGCCAGGTCGTGGCTGATGAACAGCGAGGCGAAGCCGAGGTCCTGCTGGAGCTCGAGGAACAGCTCGAGCACGCGGGCCTGCACGGACACGTCGAGCGCGCTCGTCGGCTCGTCGGCGATGAGCAGCTTCGGCCGGAGCGCGAGCGACCGGGCGAGCGACGCGCGCTGGCGCTGGCCGCCGGACAGCTCGTGCGGGTAGCGGTCGCCGTACGCGGCGGGCAGCTGCACCGCCTCGAGCAGCTCGTCGACGCGCTTCCGGGCGGCGCGGGGGTTCCGGACCTCGCCGTGCACGACGAGGGGCTCGGCGACGCACTCCGCGATCGTCAGCAGCGGGTTGAACGAGGTCGCCGGGTCCTGGAAGACGAACCCGATGTCCTTCCGGTGCCGCTTGAAGTCCCGCTCGCGGTACCCGAGCATCTCGGTCCCGAGGACGTTCAGCGACCCGCCCGTGATCCGGGTGAGTCCCGCGATGGCCCGGCCGATGGTGGTCTTGCCGGAGCCGGACTCCCCCACCAGGCCGAGGACCTCGCCGGGACGGATCGCCAGGTCGACGCCCTTGACCGCGCGGAACGCCGGCGAGCCGAGTCGGCCGGGGTACGCGATCTCCAGCCCGCGGGCCGACACGAGCGGCTCGACGTCCTCGGTGATCGCGGCACGACGGGCGCTCCCGGTCGACGCCTCGAGCCGGGGCACGGCGGCGAGGAGCTTCTTCGTGTAGTCGGCCTGCGGCGCCGCGAAGAGCTCGGCGACCGGGGCCTCCTCGACCACCTCGCCCTGGTACATCACGGCGACCCGGTCGGCCAGGTCGGCGACGACGCCCATGTTGTGCGTGATGATCACGATCGCCGCGCCGAACTCGTCACGGCAGCGGCGGAGCAGGTCGAGGATCTCCGCCTGCACCGTCACGTCGAGTGCGGTGGTCGGTTCGTCGGCGATGATGACGCTCGGTTCGAGGGCCAGGGCGGACGCGATGACGACGCGCTGCTTCTGGCCGCCGGAGAACTGGTGCGGGTAGTGGTCGACGCGCTGCTCCGGGTCGGGGATGCCCACCCGCCGCAGGTAGTCGATCGCCTTCGCCCGCGCCTCCTTCTTCGAGACGCCGCCGTGCGCCCGGAGGCCCTCGGCGATCTGCCACCCGACCGTGAAGACCGGGTTGAGCGCCGTGGACGGCTCCTGGAAGACCATCGCACCGGCGGTCCCGCGGAGCTCCCGCAGCTTCGCCGGGCCGACGGTGACGACGTCGGTCCCGTCGAGGTACACCGCGCCGCCGAGCGTCGCCGTCTCCGGCATGAGGCGGAGCATGCTCCGGGCCGTGACGGACTTGCCCGATCCGGACTCGCCGACCAGGGCCAGGACCTCGCCGGGACGGACGTCCAGGCTGACGCCCTTGACGGCGTCGACGGCGCCGCCGTCGGTCGCGAAGGTGACGGTCAGGTCGTCGACGACCGCGACGGGTGCGTGCTGCCGATCGTTCGCTGCGTCGGTCATGCCGTCGCCCCTTCCGTGCTGGCGGCCTGCTTGCGGGACACCAGCTGCTTCAGCCGGCGACGGGCGCGGAGCCGCGGGTCGGAGATGTCGTTCAGGCTCTCGCCGATGAAGGTCACGCCGAGGACGAGCACGACGATCGCGACGCCGGGGAACACGCCCGTCCACCAGACGCCGGAGGCGACGTCGGACAGCGCACGGCTGAGGTCGTAGCCCCACTCGGCGCCGGCGGTCGGGCCGATGCCGAACCCGAGGAAGCCGAGGCCCGCGAGCGTCAGGATCGCGTCGCTCGCGTTGAGCGTCAGGATGAGCGGGAGCGACCGCGTCGAGTTCCGGAGCACGTGGCGTGTCATGATCCGCCACGGGTTCGTGCCCACCACGCGGGCGGACTCGACGAAGGCCTCGTTCTTCAGCCGGACGGCCTCGGCACGGACGACGCGGAAGTACTGCGGCACGTACACGACCGTGATCGAGATCGCCGCGGCGACGATGCCGCCCGAGTAGCTCGAGTTGCCGCCGGAGATGACGATCGAGACGACGATCGCCAGGAGCAGCGACGGGAACGCGTAGATCGCGTCCGCCACCACGACGAGCACCCGGTCGAGCCAGCCGCCCAGGTAGCCGGACACCATGCCGAGGATCACACCGATCGTGATCGAGACGACCACGGCGACGATGACCACGAGCACCGCGGTCCGTGCGCCGAACACGACGCGGCTGAACACGTCGAACCCGCCGACCGTGGTGCCCCAGATGTGCTCGGCGCTCGGGGCACCGGTGCGCGGGAACCCCTGGCCGTCGGCGCCCTGCAGCTGGCCGAAGCCGTAAGGGGCGATGAGCGGCGCCGCGATCGCGACGATCAGGTACAGGGCGCAGATGACCACGCCGGTGACGAGCATGGCGCGCTGCCAGCCGGTGCTCCGGCGGAGCTGGACCACCACGGGCAGCCGCTTCCAGAGCGGCTCGTGGCGGTCGACGAGCGAGACGTCGGTCATCGCTAGAACCTCACTCTCGGGTCGATGAGCGCCGCGACGACGTCGACGACGAAGTTCGTCACGGCGACGATCACGGCGAGCATCGCGACGATGCCCTGGACCGCGACGAAGTCGCGGGCCGACAGGTACTGGTTGAGCTCGAAGCCGAGTCCCCGCCAACCGAAGGTGGTCTCGGTGAGCACCGAGCCGCCGAGCAGCATGGCGATCTGCAGACCCATCACGGTGATGATCGGGACCAGCGCCGGACGGAACGCGTGCGTCCGGACGAGGCGAGCCTCCTTGACGCCGCGCGAGCGGGCCGCGTCGACGTACTCGGAGCCGAGCGTGCCGATCATGTTGGCGCGCACCAGACGCAGGAAGATGCCGGCGGTGAGCAGCCCGAGCGTCAGCGCGGGCAGGACGGCGTGCGCCAGCACGTCCCCGATGATCTGCGCGTTGCCGGTGCGGAGCGCGTCGACGATGTAGATGCCCGTCGCGCCGGGGATGTTGTCGAGGACGAGCGACACCCGGGTCGACGCGCGGTCGCCGAGCGGCAGCCATCCGAGCCACACCGAGAAGACGAGCTTGAGCAGCAGACCGCCGAAGAAGACCGGCGTCGCGTAGGTCAGGATCGCGAGCGCGCGGAACAGCACGTCCGGCCACTTGTCGCGGACGTACGCGGCGAGCATGCCGAGCGGGATACCGAGGACGAGCGCCACGATGAGCGCCCAGAACACGAGCTCTGCGGTCGCGCCGCCGTAGGTGACGATGATCTCGGTGATCGGACGGTTGTCGGTCGACGTCGTGCCGAAGTCGCCGCGGACGATGTTGCCGAGGTACTCGAGGTACTGCACGATGACCGGCCGGTCGTACCCGGCGGCGTGCAGGCGCTCCTGGAGCTGCGCCGGCGTCAGGCGACCACCGACGGACGCGGTGATCGGGTTGCCGATGACGCGCATCAGGAAGAAGACGAGCGTGACCAGGATGAACACGGTCGGGAAGATGAGGAGGAAGCGGACCAGGATGTACCGGCCGAGCCCGCCGCCCTGCCCGCGGGCACGTCGCTGTGCCTGGGGCTTGGTGGGGTCGGTGGCCAGCTCCGAGGCCGCCTCCGGGGTGCTGAGGGTCACGAGGACGGGTGCCTTTCGGTGCCGTTCGGGACGCGCCCACGGGGGCGTTCCTCGTGGGAACGCCCCCGTGGGCCGACGCCGGTGTTACTTGGAGAGGGTGGCGTAGCGGAACTTGTACGAGGAGTCGAGGACCAGGCCCTTGACGTCCTTCGAGGCGACCGCGACCGACTTGCCCTGCAGCAGCGGCAGCGTCGAGATCTGGGTGGCCTCACGCTCCTGCGCCTGCTCGATCAGGTCGGCACGCTTGCTCTTGTCCGACTCCTGCTGCTCCTGCGAGATCAGGTCCTGGATAGTCGGGTCGTCGTAGTGGTTCTGCACGAAGTTCTCCTTCGTGAAGAACGGCGACAGGTAGTTGTCGGCGTCCGAGAAGTCCGGGAACCAACCGAGCTGGTACACCGGGTAGGCGTCCTTCGTGCGCTCCTGCGCGTACGTCGTGTAGACCGTCGACTGGATGTTCACGGTGAACAGGCCCGAGTTCTCGAGCTGCGTCTTGAGCTCGGCGTACTCGTCGTCCGAGGTCGAGCCGTAGTGGTCCGGCGCGTACTGGATGTCGAGCTGCACCTTGCCGGTGACGCCGGCCTTGGACAGCGTCTCCTTCGCCTTGTCGACGCTCGGGCCGCCGTTGCCGTCGCCGTACAGCTGCTCGAACGGCTTCGCGGCACCGGTCAGGCCCTCGGGGACCATCGAGTACAGCGGCGAGTACGTGTCGTTGTAGACGTCCTTGGCGAGCTTCTCGCGGTCGACAACGTCGGCGACGGCCTGACGGACGGCGAGGGCCTTCGTCTCGTCCTTGTCGGACTGGCTCGCGCCGAACGGCTGCGTGTTGAAGTTGAAGACCAGGTAACGGATCTCGCCGCCGGGGCCGTCGGTGACCTCGAGCTTGGAGTCCTTGCGGAGGTCGGCGATGTCGGTCGGCGTCAGGGAGCGGTACGCCACGTCGACGTCGCCCTTCTGCACGGCGAGCTTGAGGTCGGTCTCCTTGGTGTAGTAGCTGGCGGTGACCTCGTCGGTCTTCGCCTTGCCGAGGAGCCCGTCGTACTTCGGGTTCGCCTTGTACTGGATGGTGTCGTTCTCCTTGTACGAGGTGATCTCGTACTGCCCGGCGAACGCCTTGCCCTTGACGATGTCGGCCGCCGGCGTGAGCTTGTCGGCGGAGAACACCTGCTCGTCGACGATCGGGCCGGCGGGGCTCGAGAGCACCTGCGGCCAGGTCTGGTCGGCGTGGTCGAGGTTGAACACCACGGTCGTGTCGTCCGGGGTGTCGATGCTCTTGAGGTTGGCGAGCAGCGACTGCGGGCCGTTCTCGTTGTTGATCTTCAGCTCGCGCTCGAACGAGAACTTCACGTCGCTCGACGTGAGGTCGTGGCCGTTCGCGAACTGCAGGCCCTTCTTGAGCGTGACGGTGTACGTCGTCGGGTTCGTGAACTCGCCCTTGGTGGCGATGTCCGGCTTCACGTCCGGGCTGTTGACCGGGGTGTTCATCAGGAACGGGAACACCTGGTTCTGCACGGCGAAGGAGCCGTTGTCGTAGGAGCCCGCCGGGTCGAGGGACGTGATCTTGTCCGTCGTGCCGATGCTGATGCCGTTCAGGGCGGTGTCGGAGACGCTGCTGCTCGCGCAGCCCGTGAGCACCAGCGCCGTCGCTGCTGCCCCGGCGCCGAGCGCGAGACCGCGCTTGCCCCACTTGGTCACGGATGCCATGTCCGCTCTCTCTCTGGTGATGGTTGCAAGGGTCCTGGGCAGGGCGGTGGTTCGACTGTGTGCCCGGCCAGGAACGCTCATTGGTACCACCCTGACACGGAATCTCCGGCGCCGGAGGGCATTTGTTTACACCCTTGTAATGCAGGACCGCGTCGCATGGCGCATGATGCGCGCGTGCTCGCTCGGCGTGTCACGCACGATTGTTGCGTTCGGCAACGGAGCGCGCGGGCGCTCCCGGGCGTGCCACTTGTGGCCCGCTCGGCGGTCCGACCCGACACTCATCGACCGCTCGACGTCGAGCACGCGGCCTGTCCTGCCCGTTCGGCGGAGGGCAGACAGCGGGCATACCGGGCAGCGGGCACGCCGGGCGGCGGACATGCCGGACAACCGGCACGCCGGACAGCGGACATGCCGGACAGCGGGCACGCCGGCCAGCGGGCACGCCGGCCAGCGGGCACGCCGGACGAGGCGGACGACGAGTCCCTACGCGGACGCCTCGCCGTCGGCACGGAGCCGCATGCGCTGTGCGTCGAGCTCCACGAGCTCCCGCTGGATCTCCGCGCGGCGGTCGCCCTGCTCGTGCGGGTCGGCACGCTGCAGCTGCCCGAGGAGCGCTGCCTTGCGGGCGAGCAGGTCACGCTCGACCAGGGCCTGCACGATGCTCCGGGCGTAGAGCGCGAGGTCCTCGTCGGTGCGGGCCGGGATCGGCGCGAGCGCGAGCTCTTGCACGAGGCCGCGGAACGGCGCCGGCACGTCCTGCAGCAGCCGGTCGAGCCAGTCCCCCGCCCCGATGGCGTCGACGTTGGCCACGACGGCGTCACGGACGACCGACAGCATCGGCGCCGAGAACGTCGCCGAGGCCGCCAGCCAGATCAGCGGGGTCCCGACGTACCCGGGCTGCTGCACCATCGCCATCACGGCGTCCCGCTCCATCCGGGTCACCGGGTCGTTCGGCAGCAGGCGCAGGCCGGCCACGGGCTCCTCCGCAGGGGTGACCAGCTCGCCACCGGGGCCCGCCTGCCCGACCGGCACCGAGCCTCCTGGCTGGTCGTGGCGAGTCGATCCCTGCCGCTGCCGCGCGTTCTCGACCGCCCGCCGGACCTCCGGGATGTCGATCCCGAGCCACTTGGCGGTCTCGCGCACGTAGGCGCTGGCGAGGGTGCGGTCGCGGATGCCGGCCACGACCGGCGCGGCGTCGCGGAGCCCGGCGACGCGCCCCTCGGCGGTCTCGATGTCGTGGGACGCCAACCGGCGACGGATCATGAACTCGAACATCGGGCGCTTGGTCTCGACGAGCCGCTCGATCGCGGCGTCGCCGCGCGTCAGCCGGAGGTCGCACGGGTCGAGGCCACCGGGCGCGACCGCGACGTAGGTCTGCGAGGCGAACCGGCTCTCCTCGGCGAAGGCGCGTGCCGCGGCACGCTGCCCGGCCTCGTCCGGGTCGAACGTGAAGACGATGTCGCCGAGCTGCGACAGGTGCGCCCCAGCGGAGTCGCCGAGCATCGGCCGCAGGACCTTGATGTGGTCGACCCCGAACGACGTGCCGCACGTCGCGACCGCGGTGGTCACCCCGGCGAGGTGACACGCCATCACGTCGGTGTAGCCCTCGACGATGACGACCTGCTTCTGCTTCGAGATGTCCCGGCGGGCGAGGTCGAGCCCGTAGAGCACCTGGCTCTTGTGGTAGATCGGCGTCTCGGGGGTGTTGAGGTACTTCGGCCCCTTGTCGTCGTCGAGCAGACGACGCGCGCCGAAGCCGATCGTCGCGCCGGTGACGTCGCGGATCGGCCACATCAGGCGTCCGCGGAAGCGGTCGTACGGCGACCGGTCGCCCTGGCCGGCGAGCCCGGCGGCGAGGATCTCGTCCATCGAGAAGCCGCGGCCGCGTAGGTGCTCGCGCGTCGCGTCGTACGACTGCGGCGCGAAGCCGACCCCGAAGTGCTGCGCCGCCGCGGGGTCGAACCCGCGCTCCCCGAGGAATCGGCGGGCGGGTTCGGCGCCCGCGGTCGTGAGCTGCGCCTGGTAGAACGCCAGCGCGGCTTCGTTCACGGCGATCAGCCGCGCGCGCTGGTTGTAGTCGGTGCGGGGCCCGTCGCCTTCTTCGTAGTGAAGGGTGAAGCCGATCTTCGCGGCCATCCGCTCGACGGCTTCCTGGAAGGTCGTGTGGTCCTGCTTGATGATGAACTCGAAGACGTCGCCGTCCTCACCGCACCCGAAGCAGTGGTACCGCCCCACCTGGGGCCGCACGTGGAAGGACGGGGAACGCTCGTCGTGGAACGGGCAGAGGCCCTTGAGCGACCCGACGCCGGCGGACTTCAGCGTGACGTAGTCGCCGACGACGTCGGCGATGTTGACACGCGAGCGGACCTCGTCGATGTCGTTCCGCGCGATCCTGCCAGCCACCCCTCGATCCTAGTTCGTGCCGGTGACCCCGGCGGACGGTCTCGCCCGCCTGTGGACGAGCGTCCGCCTGTGGACGGGTGACGGCCTGGAGGCACGGCGCACGTCCGGCACGACGGCTGCGGTCGCGGGGTGGGCCAGCCCTGAGGCGTCGGCGGCCGCGGCTGCGTCCGCGTCCGTGTCCGGTTCGCCGAGACGGTCCGTTCGTGCCGAGACGGTCCGGTTGCGCCGAGACGGACGCGTGCCACCGAGACGGTTCCGGATTCGGCGGCGTCTCGCGGATTCGGCGGCGTCTCGCGCGCACGAGGGCGTCCCGCGCAGCCGGCGGCGTCTCGCGGAGCCGGCACCGGCACCGGACTCAGACCGGGATGTGCGTCGTCGCCCGCTCGCCGACGACGAGCCGCTTGTGCCACGCCAGGGCCCCCTGGTCGGTCAGGCTCGCCACCTGGTCGACCACGGCCCGCAGCCGCCCGGCGTCGTCGGACGCCGCACGCCAGTCCGCCGCGAAGCCCGGCTCGAGGTCCGCGCTCCCCGTGGCCGCGAGGGCGTCGAGCAGCTCGGTGAGGACGCGACGCTGGTCCTCGTACACCGGCTGGCGGTCGCCCTGGGTCATCACGAAGGCCGCGACGATGCCCTTGAGCACCGCGATCTCGCCGATGATCTCGGGCGGGGTGACGACGGACGCCGCGAACCGCACGAGTGACCCGGACGCGTAGGACTCCCGCGTCGCCGCCGTCGCCGTGCGCGCGAAGCGCCCGATGAGCTGCGACGTCAGGTTCTTCAGCCGCGCCATGTCCCGCCGCGACCCGTCGTACGAGGTCATCCACAGCGGCAGGGAGCGCAGCCGGTCGAAGGCCTCGAGCAGCTCGTCGCGGCTGAGGTCGGACCCCACCCACGCGTGCATCGCCGTGACGATGTCGTTCTCACCGACCCGGTCGCCGAGCGCCGCCACGTCGATGAAGCCCGCGACGACCGCGTCCTCGAAGTCGTGCACCGAGTACGCGATGTCGTCGGACAGGTCCATGACCTGTGCCTCGATGCACCGCTGCCGGCGGGGAGCCCCCGCACGGAGCCACTCGAACGCGTCGTGGTCGTCGTCGTAGAAGCCGAACTTCGTGCGTCCGGACGACGCCTCGGCCACGCCCTGCGCCGCCGGCCACGGGTACTTGCAGCTCGCGTCGAGGGAGGCCCGGGTCAGGTTGAGCCCGTACGGACGGTCGTCGTCCGGCCCGACGCCGTAGACCTTCGGCTCGAGTCGCGTGAGCAGGCGCAGGGTCTGCGCGTTGCCCTCGAACCCGCCGATCCCGGCAGCCCAGGCGTTCACGGCCGTCTCGCCGTTGTGGCCGAACGGCGGGTGGCCGATGTCGTGCGCCAGGCACGCCGTGTCGACGACGTCGGGGTCGAGCCCGAGCGAGTCGGCGAGCTCGCGGCCGACCTGCGCGACCTCGAGCGAGTGCGTCAGACGGTTCCGCGCGAAGTCGAGCCCCGTGGTCGGGCTGAGCACCTGGGTCTTCGCGGCGAGCCGCCGGAGCGCGCTCGAGTGCAGCAGTCGGGCACGGTCGCGGGCGAAGTCGGACCGACGGTTGCCGTGGGTCTCGGGCAGCCAGCGCTCGGCGTCGGCGGGCCCGTACGAGGCGGTGGCGCTCATCCGCCGCTGTGGTGCAGCTCGGCGGCGGCGAGGACCTTCCGGAACGCCTCGTCGACGTCGCGGGACTCGAGCCAGCGGTCCGGCAGGGCCGTGCGCTTCGGGTGCCCGGCGCGACCGCGGGGCCCCTCGACGTCGGCGCCCGGGTACGGGGCCGTCCAGTCGAGCTGCCCCAGCAGGTCGTCGATCTCCTGCAGGCTCGACGCCATCGACAGCGCCGAGCGGACGTCGCCGCCGATCGGGTAGCCCTTGAAGTACCAGGAGACGTGCTTGCGGGCGTCACGGCAGCCGTGGTCCTCGGACCCGAAGAACTCCACGAGCAGCTCGGCGTGCCGACGGAACGCGGTCGCGACGTCGCCGAGGGACGGCATCGCACGGACGTCCTCGCCGCGGAACGCCGCCGCGAGGTCGCCGAACAGCCACGGACGCCCCAGGCACCCGCGGCCGACGACGACGCCGTCGCAGCCGGTCTCGTCGACCATGCGCAGCGCGTCGGCGGCGGACCAGATGTCCCCGTTGCCGAGCACCGGGATGTCCGTGATCGCTTCCTTGAGCGTCGCGATCGCCGACCAGTCCGCGTGCCCGGAGTAGTGCTCGTTCGCGGTGCGGGCGTGCAGCGAGATCGCGGCGACGCCGGCGTCCCGGGCGATGCGCGCCGCGTCGAGGTACGTGAGGTGGTCCGCGTCGATGCCCTTGCGCATCTTGACGGTCACCGGGACGTCGCCGGCGGCCTTGACGGTCTTCTCGACCAGGTCCTTGAACAGATCGAGCTTCCACGGCAGGGCCGCTCCCCCGCCCTTCCGCGTGACCTTGGGCACCGGGCACCCGAAGTTCAGGTCGATGTGGTCGGCCCGGTCCTCGCCCACCAGGATCGTCGCGGCCTCGGCCACGGTGTTCGGCTCGACGCCGTACAGCTGGATCGACCGGGGCGTCTCCGACTCGTGGTGCTGGATGAGCTGCATCGAGACGGGGGTCCGCTCGACCAGGGCGCGCGAGGTGATCATCTCGCAGACGTAGAGCCCCGCGCCGTACTCGCGGCAGAGTCGGCGGTAGGCCATGTTCGTGATGCCCGCCATCGGGGCGAGCACCACGGGCGCGTCGACCTCGATGGGGCCGATGCGCAGGGGCTTCGCCGGTCGGGTCGCCGTCCGGGGCGCGTCAGTGATCGTCATACGTCGTCCATTCTCCCATGCCCGTTCCGCGCCGGTAGCGTTCTCCACATGTCCGACACCGCCATCGCCCGCTTCGACGCCGATGCAGCAGCCAGGGGGCTCGACGTCGAGGTCGTGGAACGCCCCGCGGCCGACTCGCTCGAGCAGGCCGCCGCACTGCTCGGGATCACCCCGGGCGACATCGTCAAGACCCTCGTCGTCAAGCGGCACGACGGCGGCTTCCTGCTCGCGCTCGTGCCGGGCGGGCGGAGCATCGCGTGGAAGAAGCTCCGCGCGGTCGTCGGCGTCAACAAGCTCTCGATGCCCGACGCTTCCACCGCGCTCGAGGCCTCGGGCTACGAACGCGGCACGATCACCCCGATCGGTGCGACGGGTGACCTGCCGGTCGTCGCCGACGAGCGCGTGCTCGGCCGTCGGGTCGCGCTCGGCGCCGGGCGGCACGGCGCGAGCGCGTTCGTCGACGCGGACGCCCTGGTCGCCGCCTACGACGCGACGGTCGCGGACATCACCGACGAGGAAGCCGTCCGGGCCTGACCCGAGCGCCGTCCCGTCAGTCCGGGACCTCGGTCCAGTTCCCCTCGGCACCGGGCACGAAGCAGCTGTCACCTTCGCAGACCGGCGCACCGCCGGAGACGGGGAACGTCAGCAGTGCGGGTCCCGTCGACGGGGTCACTCCGGCCTGGAGGCGCGGTGCGGCCCCGGCGGTCGTCGTCACGTCGCTCACCGGGTCACCGCCGCGTCCGCTGCCGCGTCGTCCTCGGCGCGCTGCTGCTCCGCCGCGAGCTCCTCGGGCGTGGACGAGCGCAGCGCCACGACCTGGCGGAGCACCTGCTCGAAGGCCGCCGGGTCCTGGGCCCCGGAGACGCCGTACTTGCCGTCGATGACGAAGAACGGGACGCCGTTGATGCCGAACGCCTGCGCTTGGGCCTGGTCGGCACGGACGGCTGCGAGCTGGCCGTCGTCGCGCAGGGTCGCCAGGACCTCGTCGCGGTCGAGTCCGACCTCGGCGGCCAGGTCCGCGAGGGACTCGTCCTGCCCGACGTGCTCACCCCGCTCGAAGTAGGCGGTGAAGAGCCGTTCGACCATGTCGAGCTGCTTGCCGTGCTGCTTGGCGAGGTGGATGACCTGGTGTGCCTTCACCGTGTTGGTGTGGTGCATCGCGTCGAAGTCGTAGTCCAGGCCGACGCCCTCGGCGATGCCGGCGACGTGCTGCAGCATCTGCTGCGCCTGCTCGACGGGCATGCCCTTGTGACCGGAGAGGAACTCGGCCTCGGGCCCCTCGAAGTCGACCGGGGTGTCCGGGCTGAGCTCGAACGAGTGGTACTCGACCTCGACCGGCGCGGCGTCGGGGCCGGCGCCGAACGCCGCGGCTCCCGCCTCGAACTTGCGCTTGCCGATGTAGCACCAGGGGCATGCGATGTCGGACCAGACATCGACCTTCACGGAGTCGTTCACGCGGACCTCAACACGGCAGCGGCCCGGGTATTCCCGGGCCGCTGCCGTGTGTGTCTTCCGTGGGTCGGGCGGGCGGTGCTACGCGCCGAGCAGCCGCTGCGCCAGGTAGCCCTGCAGCTGGTCGAGGGACACGCGCTCCTGCGCCATGGTGTCGCGCTCGCGGACCGTCACGGCCCGGTCGTCGAGCGTGTCGAAGTCGACCGTGATGCAGAACGGCGTACCGATCTCGTCGTGGCGACGGTAGCGACGACCGATGGCACCGGCGTCGTCGAAGTCGACGTTCCAGTGCTTGCGGAGGTCGTCGGCGAGCCCACGGGCAACCGGCGAGAGCTGCTCGTTGCGCGACAGCGGCAGGACAGCGGCCTTGACGGGGGCGAGCCGCGGGTCCAGGCGCAGGACGGTGCGCTTGTCGACGCCGCCCTTCGCGTTCGGGGCCTCGTCCTCGTGGTAGGCGTCGAGCAGGAACGCCATGAGCGCACGGGTGAGGCCGAACGACGGCTCGATGACGTACGGCACGTACTTCTCGTTGGCGGCCTGGTCGAAGAACCGGAGGTCCTTGCCCGAGGACTCGATGTGGTTGTTGAGGTCGAAGTCGGTGCGGTTCGCGACGCCCATGAGCTCGCCCCACTCGGACCCGGCGAAGCCGAAGCGGTACTCGATGTCGGCCGTGGCGTCGGAGTAGTGCGCGCGCTCCCCGTCCGGCACGTCGAACCGGCGGAGGTTCTCCGGGTCGATGCCGAGGTCGGTGAAGAACGCGACCGAGTCGGCGATCCACTGCTCGTAGTGCGTGTCGACGTCGGCCGGCGGCACGAAGTACTCGATCTCCATCTGCTCGAACTCGCGGGTCCGGAAGATGAAGTTGCCGGGCGTGATCTCGTTGCGGAACGCCTTGCCGACCTGGCCGATGCCGAACGGGGGCTTCATGCGGCTCGTCGTGACGACCTGCGCGAAGTCGACGAAGATGCCCTGCGCGGTCTCGGGGCGCAGGAAGTTCAGGCCTTCTTCGGACTCGACCGGGCCGAGGTACGTCTTGAGCATCCCGGAGAACTCACGGGGCTCGGTCCACTCGCCGCGCGTGCCGCAGTTCGGGCAGGCGATCTCCGCCATGCCGCCCTCGGGGTCGCGGCCCTTCTTGGCGACGAAGGCCTCGACCAGGTGGTCCTCGCGGAAGCGGTGGTGGCAGTGCAGGCACTCGACGAGCGGGTCCGTGAAGGTCGCGACGTGGCCGGAGGCCTCCCACACCTTGCGGGGCAGGATGACGGCCGAGTCCAGGCCGACCATGTCGCCGCGGCCGCGGACGAACCGCTGCCACCACTGGCGCTTGATGTTCTCCTTGAGCTCGACACCGAGGGGCCCGTAGTCCCACGCGGAGCGCGATCCGCCGTAGATCTCCCCCGACTGGAAGACGAAGCCGCGGCCCTTGGCCAGGGCGATGACGCTGTCGAGACGGGAGGACGGTGCCAAGAGGGACTCCTGTGGTCGCCGGACTGGGTGCCCGGGTCGGAACGGTACCCGGCAAGCGTACCGGCCCGTCGAGTGGGGGCGGACGGGCTACCGCACGCTGTGGACGACCGGCCGCTCCACCGGTCGGAAGCTGCGATGTCCCCCGAGCACCGCGACGACCCGGTCGACGTCCTCGGTGTCGTTCCACAGGTGGAAGGCGAGCCGCAGCCGCCCGGCCCGGCCGCTCGCGGTGACCCCGGCGTCCGCCAGTGCGCGGAGCGCCGTGCCGTCAGGGTCCGGGAACGTCGTGATCGCCTGCCCGGGTCGGGACGTGCCGAGCGCGTCGGCGAGCCGGTCCGCGAGACCGGTGGCGTGCCTCCAGGCCGAGGCCGCGTCGACGGACGCGAGGTGCCGCAGGGCGGCGACCGCCCCGGGCCAGGCCTGCCAGGCCGGGGAGACGTCGAAGCGACGGGCGTCGTCGGCGAGCCGCATGTCGGGTCCGTAGCACGAGGACCACACGTCGGCGCCCGCGTACCAGCCCGCCTGCACGGGGCGGAGCTCCGCGAGCGCGCGGTCCGAGAACGTCGCGAACGCGACCCCGCGCGGTGCGCAGAGCCACTTGTAGGCGTGCGTCACGGTGACGTCGAAGGGTGCCGCGTCGACGGGGAGCACCCCGGCGGCCTGCGTGAGGTCGCAGAGCGTCAGCGCGCCGACCGCCCGGGCCGCGGCGAGCACGGGCTCCGGGTCGGTCACCACACCGGAGGCGGACTGCACGGCGGACCAGGCCACCAGCCCGGTGCCCGGGCGCACGGCGTCGGCGAGTGCCGGGAGCGGGACGCTCCGCACCCGGACGCCGCGGTGGGCCTGGGCGAGGAACGGGAAGACGACCGAGCTGAAGTCACCGTCGGGGACGACGACCTCGGCGCCGTCGGGCAGCGAGGCCGCGACGACGGCGACCATCGCCGAGGTCTGCGAGCCGGTGGCGACCCGCGCCGGGTCGACGCCGACGATGTCTGCGAACAGTGCGCGTCCCTGTTCGACGAGGGCGCCGTAGCCGGTCGGGGTCGTGGCCGCCCGGGACCACGCGTCGAGGTCCGCGCGCTGGGCGGCGAGCGTGCCGAGGGTCGGCAGCCCGGCGGTGCAGGCGGCGAGGTACCCGGAGCCGTCGACGAAGGAGTCCATGCGTCCAGGGTCGACGGCAGGCGGTCATCACACCAGGGCAGTTTCCTTCGGCACCCCATAACATCGTGTTATGGAAGACCTCGATCCCCAGCTGCTCCGTGTGCTCCGCGCCGTCCGGGACGCCGGGTCGATCAGCCGCGCCGCGAACGTCCTCGGGTACAGCCAGCCGGCCGTCAGCCAACTGCTGGCGCGGGCCGAACGTCGGCTGGGCCACGAGCTCGTGCTGCGCGGCGGGACCCGTGGCAGCGGCGGGACCGGTGGCAGCGCCGGGACCGCCGTCGGCGGCCGGGGCGGGCCCGCCGGTCGTGGTGGGCGCGGCGCCACGCTCACCGAGGCCGGCGCGGTGCTCGCCGACCACGCCCAGGCGGTCGAGTCCGCACTGGCCGCCGCCCGCGAGGACCTGGACGCCGTCGGCGGACTCGCCCGCGGACGGGTGCGGTTCGCCGGGTTCCCGAGTGCCTCGTCCACCCTGGTGCCCGCCGTGCTCGCCACGCTCGCGGCGGACCACCCCGGGGTCGTGACCTCGTATGTGGAGGCCGAACCGCCCGAGGCCGTCGAGCTCGTCCGCCGCGGCGAGGTCGACGTCGCCCTGGTCTTCTCGCACGCCTTCGTCGGGCCCGCCGACGACACCACCACGGACCCGACGCTCCGCACCCGGGCGCTCGGACGCGACCCGCTCGCACTCGTGACGCCGAGTCCGGACGGCGGCGAGGGAGCACTGCCGGTCGACTGGTCCGGCGGGAGCGTCGCGGACCTCGCCGACCACCGCGAGGCGCGCTGGATCGGCGGCTGCCCGCGCTGCCGTGGGCACCTGCTCGCCTCGTGCGCCGCCTCCGGGTTCACCCCGGAGATCGTGCTCGAGACCGACAACGCGGCGGCGGTCGTCGGGCTCGTCGCGGCCGGCCTCGGGGTGGCGCTCCTGCCCCGGCTCGCACTCGTGTCGACCGTCATCCCCGCCGGTGTCGCCGTCACCCCCGCCGAGGACGACCTCGCCAGGCGGGTCGAGGTGGTCGTCGCGCGCGGGGCGGACCGGGTGCCGAGTGTGCGTGCCGCACTGGACGCGGTCCGCGGGGCGGCGCACCTGCTCGACTGACGGGGTCGGCCCGTTCCTGGCTGTGGCCGATGCGGGTCGGTCCGCGCCGTTCCGCGTCGGTCCGCGCCGCTCCGCGTCGGTCCGTGTTCGTGCGTGTCGGTCCGTGTCGGACGGGAGGATCGTGGCGGCGCCTGCCACGCGCCTCCGGTCAGGCGGTGGGTGCGTCGACGGCGCCGCCGTACCGGCGGTCCCGGCTCGCGTACTCCTCGATCGCGCCCCAGAGGTCCGTCCGCCGGAAGTCCGGCCAGAGCCGGTCGAGGAACACCATCTCGGCGTAGGCCGACTGCCAGAGCATGAAGTTCGAGGTGCGCTGCTCCCCCGAGCTCCTGAGGAACAGGTCGACGTCCGGCAGCTCCGGCACGTACAGGCGCTTCGCCAGGGCCTTCTCGGTGACCTGGCTCGGCTTCATCCGCCCGGCGGCGACGTCCTCGGCCATGCTGCGGACGGCGTCGACGATCTCGTTCCGGCCGCCGTAGTTCACGCACATCGTCAGCGTGCAGACGTCATTGCGAGCCGTCATGCGCTCGGCGGTCTGCAGTTCGTCGACCACGCTCCGCCAGAGCCGCGGGCGCCGTCCGGCCCACCGCACCCGGACGCCCCAGGCGTGCAGCTGGTCGCGTCGGCGGTGGATGACCTCGCGGTTGAAGCCCATCAGGAAGCGGACCTCGTCCGGGGAGCGCTTCCAGTTCTCGGTCGAGAACGCGTACGCCGAGACGTGCTTGACGCCGATCTGGATGGCGCCGGCGACGACGTCGAGGAGCGAGGCCTCGCCCGCCTTGTGCCCCTCGACCCGGGTCAGTCCGCGCTGGTTCGCCCACCGTCCGTTGCCGTCCATCACGATCGCGACGTGCTCGGGCACGAACTGCGCGGGGATCGCGGGCGGCTGCTCGCCCGTCCAGTCGACGGGCTTCATCGGCTCGGACGCTGCTGACCGGCGTGGGCTCATGCAGGGGCTCCTTCGGGATCGGACGGCACGGTGTCGGTCGGGACGGGGACCGCGGGCGACGGTGTCGCGGCGACCGCGGCGGGGACCCCACCCGGCGTCGGTGCGACCGGTGCCGGCTGCTCGCTGCGGTCGACGTGCGGCAGGGACCGGAGCGATCGTTCCAGGTGCCACTGGGCGTACGCCGCCACCACGCCGGAGGCCCGGGAGCGCGTTCGTTCGTCCGCGACGTCCACGGTCGCCCAGTCGCCCGCGAGCAGCGCTCCGAGCAGGCCGAGCGTGTCGGTGTCCAGGCGCGGGGTGCCGGGCGGCGCCGCCCGGTCGGCCACGACGCCGCCGAGCTGCACGACGAAGGCGGTGTGCGGCCCGGGCTCCCCGGTCACCGCGCAGTCACCGAACGACGGCGCCCAGCCCGCGATGCTCATCGCCCGGAGCAGGTAGGAGTCGAGCGTCGCGCTCGTGACGTGCTCGCGGCGGGACAGCGAGCGCAACGCCCCGACGAGGAGCAGGTACTGCTGCAGGCCGGCGTCCGCCTCGCTCAGGCGGTCGGCGGTCTCGACCATCGCACTCGCGGCCGTGTACGCGCCGTAGTCCGCGACGATCTGGGCGCCGTACGACCCGAGGCTCTCGGCCTGCGTGACGATGTCGAGCGAGCGGCCCTCGTAGAACTGCGCGTCGACGACCATGAACGGCTCGAGCCGAGACCCGAACTTCGACGCGGTACGCCGGACGCCCTTCGCGACGGCCCGGATCTTGCCGTGCTGCCGGGAGAGCATCGTGACGATGCGGTCGGCTTCACCGAGCTTGTGGGTGCGCAACACGACGCACTCGTCCCGGTACAGCGGCATCGCACCAGTATCCCCCGCCCCGCCGACAGCGGGGTGCGGGGGGGCGACCGTTCCGCGCGTCGGAGACCGATCCGCGCGTCGGAGACCGATCCGCGCGTCGGAGACCGATCCGCGCGTCGGAGACCGCGAGTTCCGTCCTCCCATGCGCGATCCGTCCTCCCATCTCGGGCGCGATGGGACGGAACGCACCACGCGACGGCGGGCGCGACGGGTAGGGACGGGACGGCACCACGGACGGGAGGCGCGGTGCGGGTCGGACCCGCACCGCGCCTCCCGTCAGGTGGTCGCGCTGAGCGCGCGGTCAGGCGGAGACCAGCTCCGGCGCGCCGGACGCGGCCCCGGCGCGGACTGCGCGGTTCACCGCCGAGACGATCGCCTTGAGCGAGGCCGTCGCGATGTCCGCGTCGATGCCGACGCCCCACAGGCGGACGCCGTCGACGTCGAGCTCGACGTACGAGGCGGCCTGCGCGTCACCCGAGGCGCTCATCGTGTGCTCCGAGTAGTCGTACAGCGTGACGGCGACGCCCTGGTCGCGCATCACCGACAGGAACGCGTCGATCGGCCCGGTCCCGACCGCCTGCGCCTCGACCGACCCCTCGTCGACGCGCATCGCGACCGAGAGCTTCGTCGTGCCGTCGAAGTCGCTCGACGTCGCCGTCTTCGTGATCTCGTAGCGACCCCACTTGTCCTCGTCCGTGGTCGCGGGCAGGTACTCGTCGCGGAACAGGTCCCAGATGCGCTCAGACGAGAACTCGCCGCCCTCGGAGTCGGTGCGCTGCTGCACGACACCGGAGAACTCGATCTGCAGCTTGCGGGGCAGGTCGATCGCGTGGTCGGTCTTGAGCAGGTACGCGACACCGCCCTTGCCGGACTGCGAGTTGACGCGGATGACCGCCTCGTACGAGCGGCCGATGTCCTTCGGGTCGACCGGCAGGTACGGCACCGCCCAGGCGATCTCGTCGACGGTCGTCCCGGCCGCTTCGGCCTTCGCCTGCATGGCGTCGAAGCCCTTCTTGATGGCGTCCTGGTGCGACCCGCTGAACGCGGTGTACACGAGGTCGCCCGCCCAGGGCTGGCGCTCGGGCACCGGTAGCTGGTTGCAGTACTCGACCGTCCGCTTCACCTGGTCGATGTCGCTGAAGTCGATCTCCGGGTCGATGCCCTGCGTGAACAGGTTCATGCCGAGGGCGACGAGGTCGACGTTGCCGGTGCGCTCCCCGTTGCCGAACAGGCAGCCCTCGATGCGGTCAGCGCCGGCCATGTAACCGAGCTCCGCCGCGGCGACGGCCGTCCCGCGGTCGTTGTGCGGGTGCAGCGAGAGGATGACGTCCTCACGGTGGTCGAGGTTCCGCGACATCCACTCGATCGAGTCGGCGTAGACGTTCGGCGTCGCCATCTCGACCGTGGCGGGCAGGTTGATGATGACCTTGCGATCAGGGGTCGGCTCGAAGACCTCGAGCACGGCGTTGCAGATCCGGACCGCCACCTCGAGCTCGGTGCCCGTGTAGGACTCCGGTGAGTACTCGTAGAACACCGTCGTGTCGTGCTGCAGCGCCGCCTCGGCCGCCTTGCACATCCGCGCGCCCTCGACCGCGATGTCCACGACGCCCTGCACGTCCGTCCGGAAGACGACCTCGCGCTGCACGATCGACGTCGAGTTGTACAGGTGCACGATCGCCTGCTTCGCACCGTCGATCGCCTCGTAGGTGCGGTTGATGAGGTGCTCGCGGGCCTGCGTCAGGACCTGGATCGTGACGTCGTCGGGGATGGCTCCGTCGTCGATGAGCGACCGGACGAAGTCGAAGTCGGTCTGCGAGGCGCTCGGGAACCCGACCTCGATCTCCTTGTAGCCCATCCGGACGAGCAGGTCGAACATCGCCCGCTTGCGCTCGGAGTCCATCGGGTCGATCAGGGCCTGGTTGCCGTCCCGG
Source organism: Curtobacterium sp. AG1037 (assembly GCF_003349855.1). Lineage (NCBI taxonomy): Bacteria > Bacillati > Actinomycetota > Actinomycetes > Micrococcales > Microbacteriaceae > Curtobacterium > Curtobacterium sp. AG1037. The sequence continues at coordinate 115,408 of NZ_QQAO01000009.1, forward strand.
AGGTCGACCGCGCACCACCGCGGTGCACGGTCGATGCGCTTCGTCGGCCAGGTGCGGTCGGGCAGCTCGACCGCGATCTGCTCGTGGAACGGGACGTACTTGTGGATGGGCATCCCGGAGGGGCGCTGCGTGTTCTGCATCGGTTCGTCGCTTTCGTCGTCAGGTGTGTGTCAGGCCACGACGGACTCCGCGACGAGGTGGGCCGTTGTGTCAGGCCTCGTCGCGGCAGCGAAGGAGGAGGAGTGCCGGGTACATCACCGCCACCGTAGCACTGGTACACCAGCGCGGTGCAAGTGCGTGACGCTGCCGGCGCCCGGGCCTGGGTGCTGCAGTCCTGGCCCGGGCGCTGCTGTCCGGGCACTGCTGCCCGGGCCAGGTGCCGTGCTCAGTCGACGGCGAGCGCCTCGGTCGGCGGGACCCGCATCGCGCGGCGGACCGGAGCGACGGTCGCGACCACCGCCAGGACGAGTGCGCCGACGACGACCACGGCGACGGTGCCGAGCGGCAGCACGGGCGGCACGACGGTGCCGATCGAGCCGAGGAGCGTCTGCCCGCCGACCCAGCCGTAGCAGGTGCCGAGCACGAGTCCGGTCACGACCGCCGCGACGACCATCTGCACGGCCTCGGTCACGATCATCCGCCGGACCTGCGCCCCGGTGAGCCCGAGCACACGGAGCAGACCGAGCTCACGGCGACGTTGGAGCACGCCGAGGGCGAGGGCGTTCACGACCCCGACCGCGGCGATCACGGCGGAGAACCCGACGATCACGCCCACGACGGTGTTGAGCTGCACGAAGAAGTCGCGCTGCGCCTGCAGGACCTCGGGCGTCATCGTGCCGTCGTCCATCGCGGAGAGCTGCTGCTCGAGCACGTGCTGCATGATCCCGAGCGCGACCGCGAACGTCACGAGGAGCGTCACGCCGATGACGAGTCCGATCGTGGCACGCGAGGCCCGCCCGGGCGCCCGCATCGCGTTCCGACCGGCGAGGAGCACCACGGGGTCGCGGGAGCCGATCCGTCCGATCAGCTGCAGGACCGGCGGCATCACGATGGTCGCTCCGACGGCGACGCCCGCGAAGGACACGAAGCCGCCGAGGGCAGCAGGCAGGACCGCGAACGGCGAGCTCACGCTGACGCCCAGCCCGAGCAGCATCAGCAGCGCGCCCGCGGCCATGAGCAGGATCGCCCACACCTTCCGCGCAGTGCCGGACCGGACGTCCTCGTGCGCGGGTTCGACACTCGACGACAGCGCCTGGAGCGGGGTCACCGTCAGGACGCGCCGCGACCCGGCGGCGAAGGCACCCCAGGTCGCGAGGACGACGGCGACGAGCGGCAGGACGAGCTCCCACGGGACGAGGGTGTACGCCGTGTCCGGCAGGAAGCCGTTCCCGCGCAGCACCGCGACGAACACGACCGACAGCCCGGTCCCCACGACGACACCGATCGCACCGCCGAGCGCGCCGACGAGCAGCCCGGTCCGGGTGATGCGGGCGCGGAGCGTGGCGCCCGTGGCACCGACGAGCCGCTGCAGCGCGATGATGCGCGTCTGGCCGGCGATGAGGGTGGCGCAGGTGTTGGCCGTGACGATCGCCCCGACGTACAGGGCGATGCCGAGGAAGAGCCAGCCGATCACCGCGAGGATCGCCCTGACCGGACCGAGGTCGCTCAACCCCGCCGCGGCCATCGCCTGGGTCACGACGCCCGGTGCGATCACGAGCGCCGAGCCGAAGGTGGTGCCGAGCGCCGCGACGAGCACGGTGGGCGCGAAGGCGCGGAGGCCGCTCATGCTGCCGCCTCCATCCCGAGCATCGTGGCGGAGATGTCCGACGCGGTCATCGCCGGACGGTCGTCCACGATGCGGCCGTCGGCGAGGAACAGGATGCGGTCGGCGTTCGCCGCCGCGACGGGGTCGTGCGTGACCATGACGACGCTCTGCCCCCACTCCTGCACGGCGCCACGGAGGATCCCGAGCACGTCGCGCCCGGTCCGCGAGTCGAGGGCTCCGGTCGGCTCGTCAGCGACGACGACGGCCGGACGCGAGGCCAGCGCCCGCGCGATCGCGACCCGCTGCTGCTGTCCGCCGGAGAGCTGGTGGGGACGGTGGCCCAGGCGGTTCCCGAGGCCGAGCATCTCGACCAGCCGGTCGATCCACGCCGACTCGTCCCGCGTGGGCTTCTGCCCACCGAGCAGGAACGGCAGGCGGATGTTCTCTGCGACGTCCAGGGTGGGCACGAGGTTGAACGACTGGAACACGAAGCCGAGACGGCGCCGACGCAGCTCGGTGAGCTCGCGGTCCGCCAGCCCGGTGGTCTCGACCCCGTCGATGCTGATCCGCCCCGACGACACCGCGTCGAGTCCCGCGGCGACGTGCATCAGTGTCGACTTGCCGGAGCCGGACGGACCCATCACGGCGGTGAACTCCCCCGCACCGATGTCGACGCTGACGTCGTCGAGGGCGGTGACCCGGCGCGCGGCGTCGCCGTAGTGCTTGGAGACGTGGTCGAGTCGGATGATCGGCGTCTGGTTGGTGGTCATGGCACCACCATCCCGGTCGGGAGGCACGCCCCGCGTCGGTCCGTCGTCTCCTGTGGATCGTCCGTTCGGCTCGGTTCCCTGTGAAGGGGTCATCCTGTCGGATGACGGTCGGTCACTCCGCCTTCGGCACCAGCCCGTGCTCGTGCGCGAACACCACGAGCCGCACGCGGTCCCGGAGGTCGAGCTTCGTCAGCACGCGCGAGATGTGCGTCTTCACGGTCGCCTCGCTGACGTACTCGTGCTGGGCGATCTCGCTGTTGCTGAACCCACGGGCCGCGAGGTCGAAGATCTCGCGCTCGCGCGGGGTCAGCTCGGCGAACGACGGCGGGACCGGCGCGGACTGCCCGGCGGTGTCGTCGTACCGGCGCAGGAGCTCGCGGGTGGCCGACGCGGCGAACACCGCCGTGCCGGCGTGCACCGTACGGACGGCGGCGAGCAGGAACTCGGGGTCGGCGTCCTTGAGGACGAAGCCGCTGGCCCCCGCGCGGATCGCCTTCGCCGCGGCCTCGTCGAAGTCGAACGTGGTCAGGACGAGCACCTTCGCGGCGTCCGGACCACCCTGCTCGACGATGCGGGACGTCGCGGTGATGCCGTCCATCACGGGCATCCGCACGTCCATGAGCACGACGTCCGCCCGGGTCCGGCGGACGAGCTCGACGCCCGCAGCTCCGTCGCCCGCCTCGCCGACGAAGAGGAGGTCCGGCTGCGAGTCGACGAGCATCCGGATGCCCGTGCGGAAGAGCGCCTGGTCGTCGACGAGCGCGACACGGATCTGGGGGGCGGTGGCCGCGGTGGTGGTCATCGGGTGGTGCGCTCCTGCTGGGTCGAGGTGATCCGGTCGCGGGGCATCTGCCCGCTGGCCGGGACGGCGGGCATCCGGACGGCCACCGTGAAGTCGTCGCCGCGGGGTCCTGCGGTCATCGTGCCGCCGGTCATCGTCGCCCGTTCGCGCATCCCGACGAGCCCGTGCCCGGTGCCCGGGCCGCGGGTGCCGTCGTCGGCGCGCCGGTTCACCACGGTGATCTCGACGGTGTCCGGACGGTACGTCAGCGACGCGTGCACGGGGGCTCCGGGCTGGCCGTGCTTCCACGCGTTCGTCAGGCTCTCCTGGACGATGCGGTAGACCGCGAGCTGCGTGGTGGTGGGGAGCCGTCCGGGGTCGCCCTCGCGGTCGACGCGGACGTCCAGCCCGACGTCGCGCATCTCGCCGACGAGCTTCTCGATGTCGTCGACCTCCGGCGTCGGGGCGGTCCCCTGCTCGTGCCGGAGTGCCCCGAGGAGCTCACGGACGTCGCCGAGGGCTCCGCGCGCCGTGCTCGAGATGGTGCCGAGGGCCTGGTCCGCGATCGCGGGGTCGGCCTTGAGCGCGTACCGCGCCCCGTCCGCCTGGGCGATCACCACCGCGAGCGAGTGCGCCACGATGTCGTGCATGTCCCGGGCGATCCGGACCCGCTCCTGCTCGACGGCGACGGCGCGGTCGGCCCGGGCTGCGTCCCGCTCGGCGACGAGCTGCGCTTCGCGGCTCATGCTGGCGGACCGGCGCGTCCGGACCACGAGGCCGGCGAGCCACGGCAGCAGGAGGAGCAGGAGCGTGACGGCGAAGAACGAGATCGTCACCTGCAGGGACTCCTGCAGCGGCGTCGTCGCCGTGGCCTCGCCGACCCGCACCCCGTAGTCCGTGACCCCCTCGTAGAGCGCGGCCGTGACCGACCCGCCGATGGCGGACGCCAGCCCGAGGCCCCGGACCCGCGGACTGCCGTACGCGCTCGTCGTGTACATGATCGGCGCGATGAACAGGTTCGCGATGCTCGGCGTCTGGCCCGTGACCATCTGGAACGCCGCGAAGACCCATGCGATACCGAGGGCGAGCCCCGGGGAGAGTCGGCGGAACGCCAGCGCGGCGGTCAGTCCGACCACCGTCAGCCAGCTGACCGGGCCGTCCACCCCGCGCGTCGACACCACGAGCACGAGCAGCCCGAGCACCGACGCCGTGACGACGTCGGTGACGATCTGCGAGCGCAGCATGGGACGGAACACCACCCCACGGTACGTCCGGCCGGCCACGAGCGCGTCCGTCCGGCGGATGACGCGGGTCAGAACCCCAGGCGCCCGAGCTGCTTCGGGTCGCGCTGCCACTCCTTCGCGACCTTCACCCGGATGTTCAGGTACACGTGCCGGCCGCCCAGCAGGGACTCGATCTCGGCCCGGGCACGCGACCCGACGTCCTTGAGCCGCTCGCCGCCCCGGCCGATCACGATCGCCTTCTGGCTGTCCCGCTCGACGAACAGGTTCGCGAAGATGCGCAGCGGCCCGTCCGGGTCGTCCTCGTCGTCGGGTTCCACGACGTCCTCGACCACGACGGCCAGCGAGTGCGGTAGCTCGTCGCGGACGCCCTCGAGCGCGGCTTCCCGGATGAGCTCGGCGATGCGGTCCTCGTCGGTCTCCTCGGTGACGGTCGCGTCGTCGTAGAGCTGCGGCGACTCGGGCAGCAGCGAGGTGATCTCCCCGAGGAGCGCCTCGAGCTGCAGGCCCTTCGTGCCCGAGGTCGGGACGATGGCGTCCCAGTCGCGCAGCTTCGAGACCGCCAGGAGCTGCTCCCCCACGGTGTCCTTCGCGGTGCGGTCGATCTTCGTCACGATCGCGATCTTCTTCGCGCGCGGGTACTGGTCGAGCGACTCGTTGATCCAGCGGTCGCCGGGGCCGATCGGTTCGTTCGCCGGCACGCAGAACCCGATCACGTCGACGTCGCCGAGCGTGGACTGCACGAGGTCGTTCAGTCGCTCGCCGAGGAGCGTCCGTGGCCGGTGCACGCCGGGGGTGTCGACGATGATGACCTGGCCGTCGGGTCGGTGCACGATGCCGCGGATCGCGCGCCGCGTGGTCTGCGGCTTCGACGACGTGATCGCCACCTTCTCGCCGACGAGCGCGTTGGTGAGCGTCGACTTGCCGACGTTCGGGCGACCGACGAACGACACGAAGCCGGCGCGGTAGGGGCGCTCGGGGGTGGTCGGTCCGGTCTCGGTGTCGGTCATGCGTTCGTGGTTCCCGTCGTGGTCGGTGTCGTGTCGTCGAGGGCGTCCTCGGCGTCCTGCAGCGCGGCGGTCCGCTCCGCGAGGACGGTGACCAGGTGGCGGCGCTTGCCCTCCACCCGGTCGGCGGTGAGCAGCAGACCGGACACGCTGACCTGCTCGCCGCTCACCGGCAGTCGGCCGAGTTCCTTGGTGAGGAGTCCGCCGGCGGTGTCGACGTCGTCGTCCTCGAGCTCGATGCCGAACAGGTCGCCGAGCTCGTCGATCGGCAGCCGGGCCGCGATGCGCCAGACGCCGGGCTCGACCTCGGTGCGGTCGACGACGGTGCGGTCGTACTCGTCGGAGATGTCCCCGACGAGCTCCTCGATGAGGTCCTCCATCGTGACGAGCCCGGCGACGCCGCCGTACTCGTCGACGACCAGGACCAGGTGGTTCTTCGCGAGCTGCATGTGCCGGAGGGTGTCGTCGGCGTGCTTCGACTCCGGCACGAACTCGGCCGGACGCAGCAGCGTCGTCACGGGTTCCTGCCCCGCACCCTGCCGTTCGTACAGCGCGCGGGACACATCGCGCAGGTACAGCACCCCGAGGACGTCGTCGCTGTCCTTGCCGGTCACGGGCATGCGCGACACCCCGGCGACGAGGAACTGCTCCATCCCGGCCGCGAGGGTGTCGTCCCCGTCGACGGTGAGCATGTCGGTGCGCGGCACCATGACCTCGCGCACGAGGGTGTCGCTGAACTCGAAGACCGAGTGGATGAGCTCCCGGTCGTCCTGCTCGAGCACGTTGCTCTCGGTCGCTTCGTCGACGAGCGACAGCAGCTGCTCCTCGCTCGACACCGTCGACGCGCTGCGACCGCGTCCGGGCGTGACCCGGTCACCGATCGCGACGAGCAGCCCGGCGAGCGGACCGAGCACGATCCGGACACCGCGGACGAGCCCGCCGGTCGCGGCGATGAAGCGCTCGGCGTGCGCCCGCCCGACGCTGCGCGGACTGGACCCGACGAGCACGAACGAGACAGCGGTCATGATCGCCGCGGACACGATGAGCGCCACCCACCAGGTGTCGAACACCGTGACGAGTGCGATGGTCACGAGCACCGCGGCGGCGGTCTCGGCCAGGACGCGGACGAAGTTCAGGGCGTTGACGTGCGCGCCGACGTCGTCCGCGATCGCCTCGATCGCCCGACGGCGGCTGCTGTCCTTCGCGATCTCGTCGAGGTCGGCGCGGGACAGCACCGTGAGCGCTGCGTCGGACGCGGCCAGCAGACCACCGACGACGACGAGCACGAACGCCACCGCGAGCAGGACGGCGACGAGCACCATCAGGTCACCGCCCGCGCTGCTGGGCGGCGAACGCGGAGAGGATCTCGCCCTGGAGTCCGAACATCTCGGCCTTCTCCTCCGGCTCGGCGTGGTCGAACCCGAGCAGGTGCAGGATGCCGTGGCAGGTGAGGAGCAGCATCTCGTCGGTGCTCGTGTGCCCGGCGGTCTTCGCCTGCTCCGCCGCGACCTGCGGGCAGACGACGATGTCCCCGAGGAGTCCGGCGGGCGTCGGCTCGTCCTCGGTCCCTGGTCGCAGCTCGTCCATCGGGAAGCTCAGCACGTCGGTCGGGCCGGGCTCGTCCATCCACCGGACGTGGAGCTGCTCCATGGCGCCCTCGTCGACGAGCACGATCGCGAGCTCCGCGTCCGCGTGGACGTGCATCGCGTCGAGCGCGAAGGCGGCGAGGCGCTGGATGGCTGCCTCGTCGACCTCGACGCCGGACTCGTTGTTGAGCTCGATGCTCACCGGTTGCCTCCTCGGGCGTCGTTCTGGGGGTACGGGGACTGCTGCCGGTCCTGCGGCGGCCGTCCCCGACGCTCGGCGCGGTTCGCTCCGGCGGGGTTGCCGGCGGGCGCGGTGCCCCGACCGCCGGGGCGGTGTCCGGCCTGCTCGGCGAGACGTTCCTCGTCGTAGACGGTGTAGGCGTCGACGATCCGGCCGACGAGCGTGTGGCGGACGACGTCCTCGCTGCCGAGCCGGGCGAAGTGGATGTCCTCGACGTCGCCGAGGATCCGCGTCACGAGCCGGAGCCCGGACAGGTTGCCGGGCAGGTCGACCTGGGTGATGTCGCCCGTGACGACCATCTTCGACCCGAAGCCCAGGCGCGTCAGGAACATCTTCATCTGCTCGGGCGTGGTGTTCTGCGCCTCGTCGAGGATCACGAACGAGTCGTTGAGCGTCCGGCCGCGCATGTAGGCGAGCGGAGCGACCTCGACCGTGCCGGCGGCGAGGAGCTTCGGGACCAGCTCCGGGTCCATCATCTCGTTCAGCGCGTCGTACAGCGGGCGCAGGTAGGGGTCGATCTTGTCGGTCAGCGTGCCCGGCAGGAACCCGAGCCGCTCGCCGGCCTCGACCGCGGGGCGGGTCAGGATGATCCGGTTCACCTCGCGCCGCTGCAGGGCCTGGACCGCCTTGGCCATCGCCAGGTAGGTCTTGCCGGTACCGGCCGGACCGATGCCGAACGTGATGGTGTGCTCGTCGATGGCGTCGACGTAGGCACGCTGCCCGTCCGTCTTCGGACGCACCGACTTGCCGCGGCTCGAGACGATCGGGGTGCCGAACGTGTCCGAGGGCTTGCGGTCGTCGTCGAGCATCCGTGCGGAGACCGGGATGTCGGACGGCCCGATGTCCTGGCCGCGCCGGACCATCCCGACGAGCTCGTCGACGAGCGCGTGGGCGCGGGCGACGTCCCGCTCCGGGCCGGTCAGTGTCACCTCGTTGCCGCGGACCAGGACCCGCACGCCCGGGTACTGCCGTTCGACGGTCTTGAGCAGGCGGTCCTGGGGGCCGAGGAGCTGGACCATCGCGATGCCGTCGACCTGGATGTCGACGGTGACGTCCGACGGTTCGGCGTCGTGGTGGGCGGTCGTGTCAACCGGCAAGGAGGTTCCCTTCGTGCAGTTCGCCCGCGAGCACGTGCGCGTGCACGTGGAAGACGGTCTGGCCGGCGGCTTCGCCGGTGTTGAAGACGAGTCGGTACTGCCCACCCGCGCGCTCGTCGGCGATGCGCTGGGCGGTGGCGACGACGTGGGCCAACAGGTCCGGGTCGCCCGCGGCGAGGGCGCCGACGTCGCGGTACTGCTCGGTCTTCGGGATCACGAGCACGTGCACCGGGGCCTGCGGCGCGATGTCCTCGATCGCGATCACGCGGTCGTCCTCGGCCACGACGGTGGCGGGGATCTCGCGCGCGATGATCTTCGAGAAGACGCTCGGGGTGCTGGTGCTCATTGGTCCATCGTAGAACGCGGGTCCGACGCCGGGCCTTCCCGGTCCACCGCTACCAGCGTCCGAGCCGCGTCTGGAGGACGGCCAGGGCCGCCGGGCCCGCGGTGGAGGTGCGCAGCACCGTGTCGCCGAGCCGTACCCGCACCGCACCGGCGTGCTCGAGCCGGTCGAACTCGGCGCTGTCGATCCCGCCCTCCGGGCCGACCACCAGGACGATCTCGTCGACGTCCGCCGGCGGTTCCCACGCCGACAGCCGCACCGCGCCCACCGGGTCCAGCACGACCAGCGCACGCCGAACCTCCTGGCCGACACCCGACGACGGGCCGACACCCGACGACGGGCCGACACCCGACGACGGGCCGACACCCGACGACGATGCCAGCTGCGCCGTCGTCACCGGCGCGTCCACCTCGGGCACGCGCGACCGGACGGCCTGCTTGGCGGCTTCCTGCGCGATCGCGGCCCAGCGGGTCCGGCCCTTCTCGACCTTCGCGCCGTCCCACCGGGACACGCTCCGCGCCGCTGCCCACGGGACGATGCGGTCCACCCCGATCTCGGTCGCCGCCTGCACCGCCATCTCGTCACGGCCGCCCTTCGCGAGCGCCTGCACGAGCACGAGCGCCGGTCGGGACGCCGACTCGACCGTGACGGCGTCGACGACGAGCGTCAGCTCGTCGCGACCCGTCGAGGCGACCGTCCCGGCCACCACGGTGCCGCGGCCGTCGGCGATGCGCAGGGCCTCGCCGACCCGGACCCGCGCGACCGACACGGCGTGCCGGCCCTCGGGTCCGTCGAGCGTGACGGTGTCACCGACCCCGACGCCGTCGAGAGCGCCGGGGTCGACCAGGTGCAGGGACGCCATCAGAAGTGCAGGAAGCGGTCGCGCAGCTTGCCGAACATGCCCTGCTGGAACCGGGCGAGCTGCGGCTTCGCGGCCTTGTGCGACTTCGCGAGCTGCTCGACGAGCTGGCGTTCCTTGTGCGACAGCTTGGTCGGGGTGACGACCTGCACGCCGACGCGCAGGTCACCGCGACCGTTGCCACGGAGCTTGGTGACGCCTCGGTCCTTGATCACGAGCACGTCCGCGCTCTGCACGCCCGCGCGGAGTTCGAGCTCGACCGGCCCGTCCAGACCGTCGATCGTGGTGTGCGCGCCGAGGATCGCGTCGGTCATCTGGACCTCGAGCGTCGCGAGCAGGTCGTCGCCGTCGCGGCTGAAGACGTCGTGGTGGCGGACCTTCACCTCGAGGTACAGGTCGCCCGAGGGACCGCCGGCCGGGCCGACCTCGCCCTGACCGGGCATCTGCAGCCGGAGTCCGGTCTCGACGCCGGCGGGGACGTCGACCGGGATCGTGCGTCGGGCACGGACGCGGCCCTGGCCCTGGCAGGTCGGGCAGGGACTCGGGATGACGGTGCCGTAGCCGCGGCAGGTGCCGCACGGGGCGCTCGTCACCACGTTGCCGAGGAGCGAGCGGACCTGGCGCTGGATGTGGCCGCTGCCACCGCAGATGTCGCACGTGCGCGGGCTCGTGCCCGGTGCGCAGCACGAACCGTTGCAGGTCTCGCAGACGACGGCCGTGTCGACCTCGACGTCCTTGTGGGTGCCGAAGACGACCTCGTCGAGGTCGACCTCGATCCGCAGCAGGGCGTCCTGGCCGCGCTCGGCGCGGCTGCGCGGGCCGTTGCCCCGGCCGCCACCACCGCCGCCGCCGAAGAACGCGTCGAAGATGTCGCTGAACCCGCCGGCACCGCCGCCGAAGGGGCTGTCCGCCTGCGGTCCGGCGTCGTACCGCCGCCGCTGCTCGGGGTCGCTCAGCACGTCGTACGCGTGCGTCACGTCCTTGAAGCGCTCGGCCGCGTCCGGGCTCGGGTTCACGTCCGGGTGCAGCTCGCGCGCGAGCCGGCGGTACGCCTTCTTGATGTCGGCATCGGAGGCGTCCTGCTGGACGCCGAGGACGTCGTAGTGGTCTGCCACGTATCCCTCAGTCGGTTCGGTCGGTGCGGCGTTCGCCGCCGGTCAGGTCGGTCTGGAGGCACGGATCACCCGGTCGGGGCGTCGTGCGCCCGTCGGGGGCCGGCTCCGTCAATGGTCGCCCAGGAGCTTGGACAGGTACCGAGCGACGGCGCGCACCGCGGCCATGTTCGTGCCGTAGTCCATCCGCGTCGGCCCGAGCACCCCGAGCCGCGCGACCTCGCCACCGCCGGCCAGGTAGCCGCCGGCGACGATGCTCGTGGCGTCGAGCCCGTACTCGGCGTTCTCGGCGCCGATGCTCGCGGCGACCGCGACGTCGTCCACCTGCATCTCGCCGAACAGCCGGAGCAGCGTGACCTGCTCCTCGATCGCCTCGAGCACGGGGAACAGGCCGCCGGAGAAGTCCCGTTCGCTCTTCGCGAGGTTCGCCGCCCCGGCCATCACCAGGCGGTCCTGACGGTTCGCCGCGACCTGCTCGATGAGCGTCGCGACGACGACACCGGCGAGTGTCTGGGCGTCGGGGCGGAGCTGCTGCGGGACCGCCCGGAGCGCTCGGGGCACGTCGTGCAGGAGCAGCCCGACGGACGCACCGTTGAGCACGGAGCGCAGTTCGCCGAGCGCGGCTTCGTCGAGCGCGACGTCGGTCTCGACGACGCGCTGCTCGACCCGGGCGGTGTCGGTGATGAGCACCACCATGAGCCGGGTGTCGCCGAGCCGGACGAGTTCGATGTGCTGCACCCGGGCGCGCACCATCGACGGGTACTGGACGAGTGCGACCTGGTTCGTGAGCTGGCTGAGCAGCCGGACGGTGCGCCCGAGCACCTCGTCGAGGTCGTTCGGGGTGCCGAGGAACGTCTCGATCGCGTGCCGTTGCGCACTGGACAGCGGGCGGGCGGCTGCGAGGTGGTCGACGAAGACCCGGTACCCCTTGTCGGTCGGCACCCGGCCGGACGAGGTGTGCGGGGCCACGATGAGCTGTTCGTCCTCGAGCAGGGCCATGTCGTTCCGGATCGTCGCAGCGCTCACCCCGAAGGCGTGGCGGTCGACGATCGACTTCGAACCGACGGGCTCTCGGGACGCGACGTAGTCCCGCACGATGGCCTTGAGGACCTCGAGGGAGCGTTCGCTGACCATCCGGACCCCTTCCGTTCGATGCTGGCACTCGGACGTCTCGACTGCTGATCCTACGCCCGACCGCCGACGGACCGGGACCCGGGCGGGCCCCTCCCGCTACGCTCTGGGCATGAGCTACGGACAGCAGCCCGGAGGGCCCTACGACCAGCAGCCCGGGGGGCCGGCGAACCCCGGCGGACCGCAGTACCCGCAGGGGTACCAGGTCCCGCAGCCGATGTCGCCGGAGGACCAGCGTCTGTGGGCGACCCTGACGCACGTCGGCGGCATCTTCTTCAACTTCCTCGTGCCGTTGATCGCCTACCTGGTGCTCCGCGACCGTGGGTCGTTCATCAAGGAGCACACCCGCACGGCGCTGAACTTCCACATCACGGCGGCCATCGCGTACATCGTCTCGGGACTGCTCTGCATCGTGCTGATCGGCTTCGTGCTGCTCCCGATCATCGGGGTGCTCGTCATCGTCTTCGCGATCATGGCGGCGATCGCGGCCAACCGTGGCGACCTCTACAAGTACCCGCTCACGATCGAGTTCATCAAGAACTAGGTCACTCGAGCAGCTCGCGGACCACTGCGTCCGCGAGCAGTCGGCCCTGGAGCGTCAGCTCGAGTCGACCTTGCACCGCGGCCGGACCGTCCACGAGTCCGCGCGCGATGAGCCCGGCGACGCGCTCACGTGCCGACGATCGGAGCTCCGCCGTGGTCAGCTCGCCGCGGACCCGCGCGGCGAGCAGGACGCGCTCGACGTACCGGGTCTCGTCGTCGAGCGTCTCGCGGCCGGCTGCAGGTGACTCCCCTGCGAGCACCCGGTTCGCGTACGCGGCCGGGTGCTTCACGTTCCACCAGCGGGTGCCGGCCACGGCCGAGTGCGCGCCCGGTCCGATCCCCCACCAGTCGTGTCCCTTCCAGTACGACAGGTTGTGCCGGCTCGCGTGCTGCGCCGGACCGCCGTCCGCGTCCGCACTGGCCCAGTTCGAGACCTCGTACCAGGCGTAGCCGGCGTCGCCGAGGACCCGGTCCGCCAGCTCGTACATGTCGGCGGCGACGTCGTCGTCCGGCGCCGGGAGCTCGCCGCGGGACACCGCGCGGCCCATCGCCGTGCCGTCCTCGACAATGAGCGAGTAGGCCGAGACGTGGTCGGGTCGGCACGCCAGCGCCGCGTCGAGCGAGGCCCGCCAGTCGTCCAGCGACTCGCCGGGCGTCGAGTAGATGAGGTCGAGCGAGACGTCGAGCCCGTGTTGCTTCGCGAGGTCGACGACGACGGGCACGCGCTCGGGGTCGTGCGTCCGGTCGAGCGTCGCGAGGACGTGCGGCACCGCGGACTGCATGCCGTAGCTCATCCGCGTGAAGCCCGCGCGCTGCAGGGTGCCGATCGCGTCCGCGTCGACGGAGTCCGGGTTCGCCTCGGTCGTGACCTCTGCACCGGGCAGGATCCCCCACGTGTCGTCGATCGCCCGCAGGATCATCGCCAGGTCCGACGCCGGGAGCATGGTCGGGGTACCGCCGCCGAAGAACACCGTGGAGACCGGTCGGCGCGGGACACCGGAGCGGTCGAGCACCTCGGCCGCCCAGGCGATCTCCTGCACCGCGTGGCCGGCGTAGTCGTCGCGGCGGACCCCGCGGAGCTCGGATGCCGTGTAGGTGTTGAAGTCGCAGTAGCCGCAGCGCACCCGGCAGAACGGCACGTGCACGTACACGCCGAAGGGGACGTCGCCCGCTCCGGGCCCGGGGGTGACCAGGCCGTCCGACGGCGCGGGGTCGACGATCGGCAGAGCACTCGGCATGGACTCCATTGTCGGTCATGATGGAGGGCATGGAGCACCACACCGTCCCCACCACGGTGCTGTGGGACATCGACGGCACCCTCGTGTTGAACGCCGTCTCGCCCGGCAACCTGTACCACCTCGCGCTCGAACGGGCCGTCGGTCGCGACCTCGCCCTGCGCGTCGGACACCAGCACGGGCGCACCGACGCGGGACTCATCGCCGAGCACGTCCGGGCGCACCACCTCGACGACGCGCTCATCCCCACCGTCACCGGGCACCTGCGGGACCTGACCGACGAGCGGCACCGGCGGGGTGACCGTCGTTCGCCCGCGCCGGGGGCGACCGCGCTCGTGCAGCGGTTCGCCGCCCTCGGCTGGCGGAACGGGCTGCTCACCGGCAACTCCGAGCACCGGGCGCGCGTGAAGCTCGCCGGCGCCGGGTTCGCCGTGGAGGCCTTCGACTGGGAGCACTCGTTCTTCGGTGACGAGGAGGTCGACCGCTCCGGCGTGACCTCCAGGGCCGCCGCCGCACTGGCGGGCACCCGCGCCGTGATCGTCGGGGACACGCCGCGGGACGGGGAGGCCGCGGACACCGCTGGCATCCCGTTCCTCGCCGTCGCGACCGGGGTCTACGACGTCGACGCCCTCCGCGCGACCAACGCCGTCACGGTCGCGCGGGACTGCGTGCAGGACGCCGGGCTGATCGAGGACGCGATCGCCGCGCTCCCCCCGCTGCGGTAACGCATCCGGCGCGGAGCGGAGCGTCAGTCGCCGCGCAGCGCCTCGAGGTACTTCGCCGCCATGACCTTCTGCTGCCGCTTGAGCAGCGGCGCCAGGAAGCGCCACTTCGGGCTCGCCGGCTGCGAGAACTGCCGGACCTGCAGCCACACCGACCCGTCGGCGGTGCGCTCGACCACGAACGACTCCTCGCCGGACAGCGGATGCCCCTCGAGGGTGCCGTAGGCGAAGCCCTTGCGGTCGGTCTCGTCGATGATCGACACGACCCGGACCGGCGCGTGCACGGTCTGGCCGAACGCGTGCATCTCGAGCGTGGCCGTCGTGCCGGCGGTCAGCAGCGGCGTGCCGTCGGCCGCGAACTTCTCGACGCGCGGCGTCCCGATCGATGCCGGTGCGATCGGCACGCCCCGCTCGTCGAAGGTGACCGGGTTGTACCGCACCTCGTCGTCGTCGGGCTGGTCCTCGACGCGCACCCGGATGCCGCTGCGCTCCTGGATCTGCCAGGACAGCGTCTGTGTGACGGCGGTCTCGAAGCGCTGGTCGCCGTGCCCGATCCGGGCCCGTGACTCCGCCGGGACGAAGCCCTCGGGCGGGTAGGTCATGAGGTCCGCCGCCTGGGTCGCGCCCACGGCGCCGTACGTCAGGGCGGTCCGGTAGCTGCCGCGGGAACTCATGCGGCAAGCCTACCCGGGCGGCTCGGGCGCACCCGCCCGGGCTCCGCGCTACTTCTTCTTCTCTTCGACGTCACCCGAGAGCGCAGCGATGAAGGCTTCCTGCGGGACCTCGACGCGACCCACCATCTTCATGCGCTTCTTGCCCTCCTTCTGCTTCTCGAGGAGCTTGCGCTTGCGGGTGATGTCACCGCCGTAGCACTTCGCGAGGACGTCCTTGCGCATCGCCCGGATGCTCTCGCGGGCGATGATGCGCGCACCGATGGCCGCCTGGATCGGGACCTCGAACTGCTGGCGCGGGATCAGCTTGCGGAGGCGCTCGGTCATGAGCGTGCCGTACGCGTACGCCTTGTCGCGGTGCACGATCGCGCTGAACGCGTCGACCTGCTCGCCCTGCAGCAGGATGTCGACCTTCACGAGGTCGGCCGCCTGGTCGCCGGTGGGCTCGTAGTCGAGGGAGGCGTAGCCCTGCGTCTTGCTCTTGAGCTGGTCGAAGAAGTCGAAGACGATCTCGCCGAGGGGCATCTCGTAGCGGATCTCCACGCGGTCCTCGCCGAGGTACTCCATGCCGAGCAGGGAGCCGCGGCGCGACTGGCAGAGCTCCATGATCGCGCCGACGTAGTCCTTCGGTGCGAGGATCGCGGCACGGACCATGGGCTCGCGGACCTCGACGATGCGGCCGCCGGGGAACTCGGACGGGTTCGTGACCTCGGTCACGGTGTTGTCCTCGTTCGTGACCTCGTAGATCACGCTCGGCGCGGTGGTGATGAGGTCGAGCCCGAACTCGCGGGACAGCCGCTCGGTGATGATCTCGAGGTGGAGCAGACCGAGGAAGCCGCAGCGGAAGCCGAAGCCGAGCGCGACCGAGGTCTCCGGCTCGTAGACCAGCGCCGCGTCGGACAGCTTGAGCTTGTCGAGCGCTTCGCGGAGGTCCGGGTAGTCGGAGCCGTCGATCGGGTACAGGCCCGAGAACACCATCGGCTTCGGGTCGGTGTAGCCCGCCAGCGCTTCGGTCGCGGGCTTCTGCGCGGTCGTGACGGTGTCGCCGACCTTCGACTGGCGGACGTCCTTCACGCCGGTGATCAGGTAGCCGACCTCGCCGACGCTGAGGCCCTTCGTCGGCTTCGGCTCGGGCGAGGACACCCCGATCTCGAGGATCTCGTGCGTCGTCCCCGTCGACATCATCTGGACCTTCTCGCGCGGCTTGATCGTGCCGTCGACCATCCGGACGTAGGTCACGACGCCGCGGTAGCTGTCGTAGACGGAGTCGAAGATCATCGCGCGGGGCGATGCGTCGACGGTCCCCACGGGCGGGGGCACGGAGCCGACGACACGGTCGAGCAGCTCGGGCACGCCGACGCCGGTCTTGCCGGAGACGCGCAGGACGTCCTCCGGCTTGCCGCCGATGAGCTGCGCGAGCTCTGCGGCGTACTTGTCCGGGTCCGCGGCGGGCAGGTCGATCTTGTTGAGGACCGGGATGATCTCGAGGTCGTTCTCGAGCGCCAGGTACAGGTTGGCGAGCGTCTGCGCCTCGATCCCCTGGGCGGCGTCGACGAGCAGGATCGCGCCTTCGCACGCGGCGAGGGACCGGGAGACCTCGTACGAGAAGTCGACGTGCCCCGGGGTGTCGATCATGTTGAGCGCGAAGGTCTGCCCGTCGAGCTCCCACGGCATGCGGACTGCCTGCGACTTGATCGTGATGCCACGCTCGCGCTCGATGTCCATGCGGTCGAGGTACTGCGCGCGCATCGCACGGTCCTCGACGATGCCGGTGATCTGCAGCATGCGGTCGGCCAGCGTGGACTTGCCGTGGTCGATGTGCGCGATGATGCAGAAGTTGCGGATCGACCCGGCCGGGGTCGCGGCGGGCTCGAGTGGCGCGGATGCTTGTGGGCTCACGGTTCCTCAGGGGTCGGGACGGTCGAACGATTGTCCCACGGTTGTGCGCGCGGAGCGCGCAGCGACGGCCGACCTGTGGACGGTGCGCTCCGCACCGGGTGGTGTGGAGGACGGACGGGAGGCCCGTGGCGGGGTCGCCCCGCGCCTCCAGTCCGTCAGACGGCCACCCTGGCGGGGGCGGGCAGCGCGCCGAGGCCGCGGCGGAGGTCGTCCGCGGTGGCGGCGAGGCAGACGCGGATCCAGCCCTCGCCGGAGCGGCCGAAGGCGCTGCCGGGCGCGACCGCGACGTGCTCGCGGTGCAGGAACGCGAGGGCCCACTCCGCGACGTCACCGGCGGCGGCGTGCGACACGTCGACCCAGAGGTAGAACGCCCCTCGGGGGTCGAGGTAGCGGATGCCGGCGGCGTCGAGGACCTCCTTCGCGACGGCGAGGTTCGCGCGGTAGTGCTCGCGGGCGTCCTGCACGGACTGGTGGTCGCCGACGATCGCGGCCAGCGCCGCCCACTGGTCCGGCTCGGCGACGCAGCTGATCATCGCCTCCTGCGTGGTCCGCATCGTCGCGCCGAGGCCCTTCGGTGTCACGAGGTAGCCGACGCGGACACCGGTCATCGCGTAGGTCTTGCTCAGGGAGAAGGCGCTGAAGACGCGGTCGTCCTCGTCGAGGGCGGCGATGCTGACGTGGCGGGTGCCGTAGGTGAAGTACTCGTAGACCTCGTCGCTGATCACCCAGAGGTCGTGCCGCTTCGCGAGGGCGAGCAGGGCGCGCAGGGTGTCCTCGCCGAAGACCGAGCCGAGCGGGTTGGACGGAGAGTTCACGACGAGCGCCCGGGTCCGCTCGGTGATGCTCGCCTCGAGCGCGTCGAGGTCCGGCTCGAAGCCGTGCTGCGGCTCGAGCCGGTACGGCACCGGGGTCGCGCCGAGGATGTGCGCGTTCATCGTGAAGGTCGTGTACCCGGGGTCTGGCACGAGCACCTCGTCGCCCGGGCTGAGGACGAGGGTCATCGCCTGGAACAGGGCCTGCGTCGCGCCGATCGTCATCCAGACCTGCTCGAGGTCGACCTCGATCCGGTTCTCGCGGCGCAGCTTCTCCTGGATCGCGACACGGAGCGGGGCGATCCCGCCGTTCGGTGTGTAGTCGGTGCGGTCCTCGGACCAGGCACGGCGCGCCGCCTCGCCGACGTGCGGGGCCACCGGGACGTCCGGCTCGCCGATCACGAGCATCGCCACGTCGGTGCCGTCGGCCTGGAGCAGGGCGGCCTGCTCGTACACCCGGCGGATGCCGGAGGCGGGGACGGTGTCGATCCGGGGCGCGAGGGAGGGCATGCCGTCACGGTAGCGGCTGCGTGTTGCCGGGCGGTTTCCGACCGCGACGCTCCGGTCTTTGGTGGGACCCCGTCCTGCTGGTAGAGTTGGTGGCTGGCTTCCGCGTTCCCCGCCCACGGGTGGAACGCGATGCGACGGAGGGCCCCTCTACCCAGACGTCGCGACCACCCGGAGAGACGACAAGGAGCAACACGCATGGCGAACATCAAGTCGCAGATCAAGCGCATCAAGACCAACCTGAAGGCCCAGGAGCGCAACAAAACCTACCGCTCGGAGCTCAAGACGGTCATCCGTCACACCAACGAGGCCGTCGCCGCCGGCGACAAGGACAAGGCCACCGCGGCCCTCGTCCTCGCCTCGAAGAAGCTCGACAAGGCCGTGAGCAAGGGCGTCATCCACAAGAACCAGGCGGCGAACCGCAAGTCGGCCATCGCCAAGAAGGTCTCTGCTCTCTGAGATCATGCTCTCTGAGATCCGGCGCTCTGATCTCCTGAGTGCCGCACGAAGGCCCCGCACCGATCGGTGCGGGGCCTTCGTCGTTGCCGGGCTGCGCGGTCGATCGGGCCGGCGGGGGGGCGTGTGTACGAGCCGCGGGCGGGCACGACGCGGCACAGGCGGAAGCACGACGCGCCACGGAAGTGCGCGGTTCGGCGTGCTTCCGGTTGTGCGACCGCACGACGCGCCACGCACAGGCGCCAGCGCCGCGCGGACGAGCGGGCGCGCGCCGTCGCGTCAGCGGGCCTCGCCGCGCCGGGCGATCGTGCGGACCATGACCTCGAGCGCGTAGTGCGCGTCCCGCGAGCCGCCCTTCACCGCGGTGTCCGCCTCGGCGATGCTCGTGATCGCGTTCGCGAGTCCGGCCTCGCTCCACCCGGCGACGTCCCGCTGCGCGCGCTGGACCTGCCACGGCGCCATGCCGAGGGCGGACGCCGCCTGGCCGCTCGTGCCGCGGAAGGAGCTGACCTTCGCCATCGTGCGGATCTTGCTCGCGAACGCCGCGACGATCGGGACCGGGGCCTCCCCCGTCGCCAGGGCGTGCCGCAGCTCGACGATCGCCGGGGCCGAGCGCCCCGCGAGTGCGATGTCGGCGACCTTGAACGCGTTCGTCTCGACACGCCCGCCGTAGTACTTGTCGACGACCTTGTCGGTGATCTCCTCGGCCTCGTCCGCCAGGAGCTGCCGGCACGCGGCAGCGAGCTCCGCCAGGTCGTCGGAGAACGCCGCCACGAGCGTGCGCACGGCCGAGGGCGCGACCTTGCGTCGGGCTGCACGGAACTCAGCGTTCACGAAGTCGATCTTGTCGGTGTCGCGCTTGAGCTCGTCGCACTGGACCTCGACGCCACCGCCGACCCCGCTGCGGATCGTGTCGAGGAGCTTCTTGCCACGGACCCCGCCGCCGTGCCGCAGGACGAGCGTGACGTCGTCCGCCGGACCCTGCAGGTACGAGATGGTCTCGGTGATGAAGGCGTCCGTGCACTTCTCGACGTTGGTGACCCGCACGAGTCGGGGCTCGCCGAACAGCGACGGACTCGCGAGCGTCGCGAGCAGCCCCGGCGCGTACTGGTCGGCTTCGAGGTCGTGCACCTCGAGCGCAGGGTCCTCGCCCACGAGCAGGTCACGCAGGACGCCGATCGCGCGCTCCGCGAGGAACGTCTCCGGCCCGGTGACCAGCACCACGGGCGCGGGGCGGATCCCCGACCACGGCACCTGGTCGATCGCGGCGGAGGCGCGCGAGGGTTTCTTGGCGGGCATGCGGTCCTTCCGTCGCGGGCTGGTCGGGGATCGACGACGCGGTCGGCGGTGTGGTCGATCGGGACCCGCGACGATCCTACGGCCCGCCGCCGACTGCCCGGCGCGCACTTCCCCGGTCGGTCCCGCAGGTGCGCCGTCGTCCGGGTGCTCCGTCCAGACCCGGAGCGCCCCGGAGCGGTCACGGGAGACGACGACCGTCCCCTGCCGGTCGGTCCGGAACGCCGTCGTCCCCGCGGCCCGCAGCAGGTCGAGCGTCCGCTGCGTGGGGTGGCCGTACGTGTTCTCCTCCCCGACGCCGATCAGCCCCACCGGCGCCGCCAGCTGTCGGTAGAGCCCCGGGTCCTGGTCGGCCGATCCGTGGTGCGCGACCTTGACGACGTCGGGGTGGACGTCGAGGTGCGGACGGAGCCGCCGCTGTGCCCGCTCGCCGAGGTCCCCGAGGAAGACGCCGGACACGCAGGTCCCGCACCCGGCGCCCGCGGCCGTCGTGAGCACGACACTCGCGTCGTTGCCCGCCTCGCCCGACCCCGACGGCGGCCACACGGCCCGCCACCCCAGGGCGCCGAGCGTGCCCCCGGTCGTGTCGTCCGCCGTGCCGACCCGCGCGCCGGCGCGGCGCAGGTCCTCGACGACCCGGGCGTCCTCGGCGCGCCCGACCGGTCCGACGAGCGCACGGTCGACCAGCCCCGCGACGGCGGGCAGCGCGCCCACGTGGTCCCGGTCGAAGTGCGTCAGGACGAGCAGCGCCAGCCGGTCCACCCCGAGCAGGTCGAGGCACGCGAGCAGGCGCGGTTGGTCGTCCCCGGTGTCGACGAGTGCGATCGGGCCGTCCGGCGCCCGGACGAGCACCGCGTCCCCTTGTCCGACGTCGCACATGGCCACCGACCAGTCGGCCGGCACGCTCGTCCGCAGGACCGCACGGGGCACCGCGACCGCGCCGACGCCCAGCGCGAGCGCGACCACACCGACGAGGAGCACCGGGACCCGGAGCCGCTCGCGGACGAGCACGGCCCCCGCGACGGCTCCGCTCACGACGACCGCGGCGACGATCCCCGTCCCGCCGGCGGGCCACCCGATCGACGCCGCGGGGAGCGCGGCTGCGGTGTGCGCCACCCACGCGATCGCGGCGGCCGGCGCCCAGGCGACGCCGGCCAGGACCGCCGCCGCCGCGGGCCACGCCGGTGCCACCGTGCACGCGGCGAGGCCGAGGACCGTGACGACCGGCGCGAGCGGCTCGGTGAGCAGGTTGGCCGGCACCGCGTAGGTCGGGAACACCGGGGCGAGCACGATCGTCACCGGCCAGCAGGCCGCCTGCGCCGCGACCGGGACCGCCACCGCGGCGGCCACCGGTGGCCAGAGTCGCCGCGCGAGCAGCTCGGTGAGCGGTGGCGCGAGCACGAGGATGCCGCCGGTCGCGAGCACCGAGAGCGCGAACGCGATCGCCCGCCCGGTCCAGGGGTCGACGACGAGCATCCCGAGCACGGCCAGGGCGACGAGGGGCACGCCGCGGACCGGCCGTCCGGTCAGGCGGACGACGAGCACGACGACGGCCATCACCGTCGCCCGCAGGATGGACGGGTCCGGGCGGACGAGCACGACGAAGGCGACGAGGAGCACCACCGCCGCGACGGCGCGCACGCACCTGGGCGCGCCGAGCCCGCGGCCGACCGCCACCACGAGTGCGACCACCACCGCGCAGTTCGAGCCGGACACCGCCGTCAGGTGGGTGAGCGCCGACGTCTCCATCGCGGCTTCCGTCCCGGGGTCGAGCCCGCTGCGGTCGCCGATCGCGAGACCGCGGAGGAGGGCGGCACCCGGTTCCGGCAGGTCCGCCGTGACGGCGACGAAGGCCCGGCGGACCTCGGCCGTCGCCGCCAGCGCGCCGGTCGGTGGCTCCCGCTCGGGCTCGCCGCGCAGGAACAGCACCGCCGCGGTCGGCGAGCCCGGGTCGTCCGGCTCGACGGTCGCGCGCCCGGTGAGCACGGTCCCCGCGGGCAGCACCGTGTCGGAGGTCGTGACCACCCGCACCGGCACGGCCCCGACACCGCGCCCGTCCACCACGCGGAGCGCTCCGACCACCGAGCGGTCGCCCGGCGCGAGGTCGCGGCGCAGGTCGACCACGGCCCTGGTGCCGTGCCCGACCGCTTGCTGCAGGGCCTCGGGGTCGCGGTGCACCTGCCCGACCGCGATCGACACCGCGACGAGCACGCAGCACGCCCCCGCGGTCAGCACGACGGCGCCGACGGCCCGCACCCGCGGACGGAGCGCCTGGTGCCCGGTGATGACCCCGCCGAGCACGGCGACTCCGGCGGCGACCGCCGCGACGAGGATCGCGGACCCGGGCTGCGCGACCAGGAGCACCGCGACCACCCACGCCACGGCGACCGGGCCGGCGAACCGCAGGTCCGTGAGGACCGGACGGAGGTCGACGGCCCTCACACCCGGACCCGCTCCCGGAGCTCCGCGAACCGGGTGTCGCCGATGCCGCTGACGTCGAGCAGGTCCTCGACCGTGGTGAAGCCGCCGTGCTCGTCCCGCCAGGAGATGATCCGCGCGGCGAGGGCCGGCCCGATCCCAGGCAGGGTCTCGAGCGTCGCCTGGTCCGCCCGGTTCAGGTCGACGACGTCCCCCGCGCCGCCGGCACCGGCAGCCGAGCCGCCACCGGCGCCAGCCCCGGCACCACCGCCGGCGCCGCCCGCCACGTCCGGACCGAGCGCCGCCGGCACCTCGGTCTCGCCCACCGCGGGCACGTACAGCCGCTCACCGTCGACCACCCGGCGCGCCAGGTTCACCCGCGTCAGGTCCGCGACGTCGGTCGCCCCGCCCGCTCGTTCGATCGCGGCCTGCACGCGGGAGCCGTCCGGCAGCTCGACGACCCCCGCGCGAGCGACCGCGCCGACCACGTACACGGAGACGAGCGCCGCCGTCGGTGACGGAGCCGGCCCACCTGTCGGACGCGCGTCGAGCGACCGGGGCGCCCCCGTGCCTCCAGGCCGACCGTCCGTCCCGGCGGACGCGGCCCCGGACGCCGACCCAGACCCCGCGACCGACCCGGCCGGCCCACCGGACACCGTGACCTGCCCCGAGCGCTCCCCCACGGCACCCACGCCGACGATCGCGAGCGCGACCGCGACGACCACCGCCCCGAGCGCCACCGCCGTCCGCGGCGTCAGCGTCCAGCGTCGCCAGCGGGCGTCGGGGACCGGGTCAACAGGAGCCATGCCGGCACGTTAGGAACGCCGGACCGACGACGACGGCCCGGCGTCCGCCCCTGTGGAGGGCGACGCCGGGCCGATGCCTGTGGAGGAGGGCCTCAGCCCTTGATCGCGATGTTCACGAGCTTCGGCGCCCGCACGATGACCTTCACGATCTCGCGCTCGCCGATGTACCGCTGCACGTTCGCCGACGCACGCGCGAGCTGCTCGAGCTCGTCCGCCTCGATCGACTTCGACACCTCGAACGAGTCCCGGACCTTGCCGTTGACCTGCACGACCGCCGTCAGCGTGTCCTGCACGAGCAGCGTCGGGTCGGCCTTCCGCCAGCCGTACGTCGCGACGGTGGCCTCGTAGCCCAGCTTCTCCCACATCTCCTCGCCGGTGTACGGCGCGAACACGGCGAGGGCCAGTGCGACGGTCTCGACGGCCTCGCGCACGGCGGGGTCACCGGCGCCGGGGCCGCTGTCGATGGCCTTGCGGGTGACGTTCACCAGGTCCATGAGCCGCGCGATCACGACGTTGAACTTGAACGACTCCATGAGGCCGGGGGCGTCCGCCAGGAAGCGGTGCGTGACCTGCCGGAGTGCACGGTCGCCGTCGGCCCACACGGCGTCGGGCGACGACGTGACGTCGGTCGCCAGGCGGTAGGCACGGGCGAGGAAGCGCGCGGACGCCGACGGAGAGACGTCCTCCCAGTTGATGTCGTCCTCCGGCGGGCCGGCGAAGCCCATCACCAGGCGGATCGCGTCGACACCGTTCGCGTCGAGCTCGTCGCCGAGCGAGACGCCGCCCTTCGACTTCGACATCTTCGAACCGCCGGACAGCACCATGCCCTGGTTGAGCAGCGCCGAGAACGGCTCGGTGAAGTCGAGGTACCCGAGGTCGAACAGGACCTTCGTGACGAAGCGGGCGTAGAGCAGGTGCAGGATCGCGTGCTCGATGCCGCCGATGTACTGGTCGACCGGGGCCCACTTGCGCGCGACTGCCGGGTCGAACGCCTGCGTGTCGTCGTTCGCGGCCAGGAAGCGCAGGAAGTACCACGACGAGTCGACGAACGTGTCCATCGTGTCGGTGTCGCGCAGCGCCGGCGAGCCGTCCACCGGGTTCGGCACGTTCACCCAGTCGGTGGCGCCGCCGAGGGGCGAGGTGCCCTTCGGCTTCAGGTCGAGGCCCTCGGTCGACGGCAGGCGCACCGGCAGCTGGTCGAACGGCACCGGGTGCTCGGTGCCGTCGGCACCGTGGATGATCGGGATCGGGGTGCCCCAGAAGCGCTGGCGCGAGATGAGCCAGTCGCGCAGGCGGTAGGTCTTCGCGGCACGACCGGTGCCGCGCTCCTCGAGCAGGCCGATCGCGGCGGTGATCGCGTGCTGCTTCGACATGCCGTCGAGCGGGCCGGAGTTGATCATCCGTCCCTGGCCGGTCAGCGCCTCGCCCGTGGACACCGGGTCGAGGGCGGGCAGGTCCTCGAGCGTCGCACCCTCGGGGATCACCGGGATCGCGCCGGTGACGGCGGCGTTGGTGTCGACGACGACCTTGACGGGCAGGTCGAACGCCCGCGCGAAGTCGAGGTCGCGCTGGTCATGCGCCGGGACGGCCATGACCGCACCGTGGCCGTAGTCGGCGAGCACGTAGTCGGCGGCCCAGATCGGCAGACGCTCGCCCGTCAGCGGGTGGATCGCGAAGCGGCCGAGCGGGACGCCCGTCTTCGGACGGTCGGCGTTCTGCCGATCGATCTCGGAGGTCTTCTGCGTCGCCGTCAGGTACTCGTCGAACGCGTCGCGCACCGCGGGCTCAGCGGAGGAGACCAGCGACGCCGCCAGGTCGGAGTCCGGCGCCACGACCAGGAACGTCACGCCGTGGATCGTGTCCGGGCGCGTGGTGAAGACGGTGACCGGCTCGTCGCGACCCTCGATGACGAAGTCGACGTCGGCACCGACCGAGCGGCCGATCCAGTTGCGCTGCTGGGCGATGACCTTCGCCGGCCAGCGGCCCTCGAGCTGGTTGAGGTCGTCGAGCAGGCGGTCGGCGTACTTCGTGATCGCGAAGTACCACTGCGTCAGCTTCTTCTTGACGACGACGGCGCCGGAGCGGTCCGAGGTGCCGTCGGGCAGCACCTGCTCGTTCGCGAGCACGGTCTGGTCCACCGGGTCCCAGTTGACCCAGCTGTCCTTCCGGTACGCCAGGCCCTTCTCGTACATCTTGAGGAACAGCCACTGGTTCCACTTGTAGTACTCGGGGTCCGAGGTGTGGATCTCGGTCGTCCAGTCGAAGGACGGCGCGTAGCGCTTGAACGACGCCTTCTGCTGCTCGATGTTCGCGTAGGTCCACTCACGCGGGTCGACCCCGCGCTTGATGGCGGCGTTCTCGGCGGGCAGCCCGAACGAGTCCCAGCCGATCGGGTGCAGCACGTTGAAGCCCTGCTGCCGCCAGTAGCGCGCCACGAAGTCGCCCAGCGCCCAGTTCTCGGCGTGGCCCATGTGCAGGTCGCCGGACGGGTACGGGAACATCTCGAGGATGTACTTGCGCGGGCGGCTGTCGTCGAGGTCGGTGGTGAAGAGTCCGAGCTCCTCCCACCGCGGCTGCCACTTCTCCTGGATGCGCCGGAAGTCGTAGGCGTCGGGGTCGACGGGTGCCTGCTCGGTGGGGTGCTCGGTGGTCACGGTCACCCAGCGTACAAGGCCTGGAGGCACGGCTCGGCCCCGCCCCGCACCGTCGCTCCCGCCACCGGGTCGCGCCCACCCCGGACCGCGGGCCACATCCGTCACGACGCCCGTCCGGCCCCGCCTCCGGCCCGCGGCTCACGCCGAGACGAGCCGCCCGTCCCGCATCCGCAGCGTCCGGTCCACGAGGTCGGCCGGCACCGGTACGTGCGACACGACGAGCACCGTCCGTCCGGCCGACCGCGCCGCCCCGACGAGGTCGCGCAGCACGGCGTCGCCGAGGTCCGGGTCGACGTCCGCGGTCGGCTCGTCGAGCACGAGCACCGGGAACGCGTGGAGCAACGCCCGCGCCAGGGCGAGCCGGTGCGCCTGGCCGCCGGACAGCAGCGTGCCGCGCTCCCCCGCGGGTGCGTCGAGTCCGCCGCGTCGGGCGAGCCAGCCGCCCAGGCCGACCCGTTCGAGGGCGTCGACGAGCTCGGCGTCGGTCGCGGTGTCGCGGGCGAAGAGCAGGTTCTGCCGCACGGTCTGGTCGAACACGAACGGGTCCTGCTCGACGAGTCCGACCCGGGCGCGCACGGCGTCCGGGTGCAGCCGTCGCGCCTCGACGCCGTCGAGCGTGTACGAGCCCTCGTGGTCGACGAACCGGACCAGGGCGTCGACGAGCGTGGACTTCCCCGCACCGCTCGGCCCCGCGAGGACGACGACCTCGCCGGGTCGCAGGTCGAGGTCGACCCGGTCGACCGCGGGTGTCCCGGCACCGGGCCACCGCACCGTCAGGTCGCGGAGGGCCACGGTCACCGGCCCGTCGACGGTGAGCTCGTCCACGGTCGCGGGCTCGTCCGGCTCGGGGACGATGCCGGCCGGCACCGCTGCCGGGACGACCTGGTCCACCCGCTCGGCCGCCGCTCGGACCCGACGGAGCGTCAGGACGGCGAGCGGCACACCGCCGACGACCTCGAACAGGGCCAGCGGCACGAACACCGCGAGCGCCCACAGCGGTCCGTCGAGCGCCCCGCGGACGACGGCGGGCGCGCCGACGGCCAGGGTGCCGACGACCGCACCGCCGCCGAGCAGCCCGACGATCGCCCCGACGAGCGACTCGACCCTCGCGCGGCGCCGCACCGCCCGCGTGACCCGGTCGTCGAGCGCCGCGATCGTCGCGAGGCGGTCCGGCAGCGTGCCGTAGGCGGCGAAGACGTCGAGCGTGCGCACGGTGTCGAGCACGAGGTCCGCGACGCGGCCGCGCTCCGCGGCGGTCTCGCGGTCGGACCGCCGGGCGACCGCGAGCGTCACGACGGTTCCGAGCAGCGCAGCGGCGCCGAGGGCGAGGAGCAGCACGAGCGCGGCCGGCCACCAGACGAGCGCGACGGCGACCACGGACAGCACGGCGACGACCCCCGCCGACACGAGCGGCCCGACGACGCGGATCGGCAGGTCCTGCAGGCGGTCGGTGTCGGTCACGAGCCGCGTGAGCAGGTCGCCGCGACCGGTGCGGCCGAGCCCGGCCGGGGCGACCGACGCGAGCCGGCGGTACATCTCCGTCCGGACGACCGCGAGCTGCCGGAACGACGCGTCGTGCCCGGCGAGCCGGTCGACGTAGCGCAGGGCGGCCCGACCGAGGGCGAACGCCCGGACGCCGACCATCACGAGCGTCAGGTACAGGATGGGCGGCTGCTCGGCGGCCCGAGTGATCAGGTAGCCGCTCGCCGCGAGGAGCGCGACCGCGCAGAGCGCGCTGGTCGTGCCGGCGGCGACCGCCTTCGCCCAACCCGCACCGTGCGGCAGGGCGAGCCGCAGGACCGACGTGCGCCGTGCCTCCCGGATCATGCCTGCACCGCCCGTCGGGCCGTCACGGTCGTGGCGCCGTCCGCGTGCAGGTCGACGCGCACGTCGGCCGCGGCGAGCACGGCCGGGCGGTGGCTGGCGACCACGACGACCGCCCCGTCGTCCGCGAGGGCGCGCAGGGCGCGCACGACGGTCTGCTCGGCCTCGGCGTCGAGCGCCGACGTCGGCTCGTCGAGCAGGACGAGCGGCGTCCGCTCGCGCCGTGCGCGGTACAGCGCGCGGGCCACCGCGACGCGTTGCGCCTGGCCACCGGAGAGGCCGGCTCCGCCGGGTCCGACCGGGAGGCCCGGGTCGAGTCCCAGCCCCGCCTCGCCCAGGGCGCGGCGCACGTCGGCCGTGTCGGGTCGCGAGTGCAGGGCGACGTTCTCGGCGACCGCGCCCCGGACGAGGCGCGGCCGCTGGTCGGCCCACGTGGTGCGCTCGGCGACCGACCGCGTCGTCGGGACCGTCCGGTCGGTCCCGGCCGGCACGGTGACCGTGCCGGCGTGCGGGAGCACGCCGCGGATCGCGGCGACGAGGCTCGACTTGCCGGAGCCGCTCGGGCCGGCCAGCGCGACGACCGTGCCGGGGGCGGCGCGCAGGTCGAGCGGGCCGATGACGGTGTCGGGGCGGGTCACCGTGAGGCCGGTGAGGACCAGGTCGGTCCCGGGGTCCGCCGGCTCGTCGTGGTCGGGCACGCGGGGGACGACGCCGTGGTCTGCTGCGCGGTCGTCTGCTGCGCGGTGGTCTGCTGCGCGGTCGTCGAGGACGTCGAGGACGGCTGCGGACGCCTCGACGCCGTCCTGGGCTGCGTGGAAGTCGGCGCCGACCTGCCGGATCGGTGCGAAGGCCTCCGGTGCGAGGACGAGCACGAACATCGCGGCGCCCAGGCCGAGCGAGCCGTCGACGAGCCGGACGCCGATCGACACCGCGACGAGCGCGACGGACAGGCTCGCGGCGAGCTCGAGCGCGAAGCCGCTGACGAACGACAGGCGCAGGACCCCGAGGGTGCCGCGCCGGTACTCGTCGGTGACGTCGCCGATCCGGCCGACCTGCCGGCGGGCGCGTCCGAACACCTTGAGCGTCGCCAGGCCCTCGACGGCCTCGCTGAACGCGCTCCCGAGACGGGCGAGGGCATCGGCCTGCCGGCGCTGCAGTGACTGGGTCGCGAGCCCGATGAGCACCATGAACACCGGGATCACCGGCATCGCGAGCACGATGATGATCGCGCTCGTCAGGTCACCGGCCCCGATCGCGAGGAGCAGGACCGGGGTCGCCACGGCGGTGAGGGCGAGCTGCGGCAGGTACCGGCCGAAGTAGGCGTCGAGCGCGTCGAGCCCGGGACCGAGCGTCGTCGCGAACCCGGCGCTCGACCGGTCCTGCAGCCACGCCGGTCCGAGTTCCGCCGCGCGCGCCAGGACGGTCGCCCGGAGCTCGCTCTTCACCCGCGCGCCCGCCCGCGCCGCGAGGTCGTCGGTCGCCCACGCGGCGACCGCCCGCACGACGAACGCCGCGCCGAGCAGGGCGAGCGTGGGCGTGAGCGCGGTCGGGACGACACGGTCGCGCACGCCGTCGACGCCGAGGGTCACGGCGGTGGCGACGCCCCAGGCGATCGCGACGGTGGCGAGCGTCCGGACCAGTCCGGTGGCCGCCGACGCCGCGACGGCCCCGCGCGCCGTGCGCGACAGGCGGAGCAGTCGGGGGTCGAGCGGCTTCACGGCGGTGCCCTCCTAGTGCGCGGCCTGCGCGATGTGGGCCCGGGAGACGCGCTTGCGGAACACCCAGTACGTCCAGGCCTGGTAGGCGAGCACGAGCGGCACGAAGATCAGCGCCACCCAGCTCATGACGGTCAACGTGTAGTTCCCGCTCGACGCGTTGTACACGTTCAGGCTGTTCGCCGGGTCGTTCGACGCGGGCATGACGTCAGGGAAGATCGCGGTGAACATCGCCAGCACGAACGCGGCGATCGTGACGGCCATGAGCGTGAACGCCCGGCCCTCCTTCCCCCACGCCGAGCAGAGCACCGCGAGCACGAGGGCCACCGCCGCGACGACCGAGAGCACGAGGCTCGCCGGGGTCGCACGGACGAACGCCATCGCGACGAGGAACGCCGCACCGACGACGATCGTCAGCACGCCCGCCCGGGTCGCGAGGCGCTTCGCCCGCTCGCGGATCTCGCCCTCGGTCTTCAGCGCGACGAACACCACGCCGTGCGTGAAGAACACCAGCAGGGTCGCGAGTCCGGTCAGGAGCGCGAAGGGGTTGAGCAGGTCGAGGAAGGTGCCCGTGTAGTTGTGCCCGGCGTCCATCGGGATGCCCCGGACGACGTTGCCGAACGCGACACCCCACAGGAACGACGGGACCGCGCTGCCGACGACGATCATCAGGTCGAACCGGCGCTTCCACGCCAGGTGCTTCTCCTGGTGCCGGTACTCGAACGAGACGCCGCGGGCGATGAGCGCCGCGAGGATCAGGAGCAGCGCCAGGTAGAACCCGGAGAACATCGTCGCGTACCACTCGGGGAACGCCGCGAACAGGCACGCCCCCGCGACGATGACCCAGGTCTCGTTGAGGTCCCAGACCGGGCCGATCGTGTTGATGAGCACGCGGCGGTCGGTGTCGTCCCTGCCGAGGAACGGCAGCGACATCCCGACGCCGAAGTCGAACCCGTCGAGCACGAAGTACCCGACGAAGAACAGTCCGACGATCGCGAACCAGAGAACGGGGAGGTCCATCTCAGACAGTTTCCATTTCTAGTAGACCGTCACTTCGTGCTTGACCGCGCCGGTCTCCTCGTCGACCTCCGCCGGGGCGGCGGGGCCCTCCTGCGCGACCTTCTTGATGAGGCGGAACTCGACGACCGCGAGCGCGCCGTAGATGAGCGTGAACACGACGAGCGAGATGAGGACCTCGACCCCGGTCACGTTCGGGGAGACCCCGTCGGCGGTCTTGAGCAACCCGAACACGAGCCACGGCTGGCGGCCCATCTCGGTGAAGACCCAGCCCATGATCATCGCGGCCATCGGCAGCGGCACCGACCAGGTCGCCACGCGCCACACCCACCGCTGCGTCGGGAACCGGCCCTTGCGGGTCAGCCAGAGCCCGACGAGGGACACGAGCACCGCGCCGACACCGAGCGCGATCATCCACCGGAACGACCAGTACGTCACCCAGATGATCGGCTTGTAGTCGCCAGGGCCGTAGACCTGCGAGTACTGCGCCTGCAGGTCGTTGATGCCCTCGACCGTGCCGGTGAACGTGTGGGTCGACAGGAACGACAGCAGGTACGGGATGCGGATCGAGAAGAGCTCGTGCACGCCGTCCGGTGTGCCCAGCGTGAAGATCGAGAAGGACGCGTCCTTGCCGGTCGAGGTGTTGTAGAGCGCCTCGGCCGCGGCCATCTTCATCGGCTGCGTGTCGACCATCGTGAGCCCGAGCTGGTCGCCGGACAGCACCGTGAGCGCACCCGACGCGAGCATCGTCCACATGCCGAACTTCAGCGCCGGCAGCATGGTCTCGAGGTGCTGGTTCCGGGCCAGGTGGTACGCCGCCACCGCGACGATGACCGAGGCGGCGACCATGAACGCGCCGAACAGCGTGTGCGGGAAGGCGGCGAGGGCGACCTTGTTCGTCAGGACGGCCCAGATGTCGGTGAGCTCCGCGCGGCCCTTGGCCTCGTTGATCGCGAAGCCGACGGGGTGCTGCATGAACGCGTTCGCCGCGAGGATGAAGTACGCCGACAGCATCGTGCCGACGCTGACGCACCAGATGCTCGCCAGGTGCACGGCCTTCGGCAGGCGGTCCCACCCGAAGATCCAGATGCCGATGAACGCGGCCTCGAAGAAGAACGCCAGGATGCCCTCGAGCGCGAGCGGGGCGCCGAAGACGTCACCGACGAACCGTGAGTAGTTCGACCAGTTCATGCCGAACTGGAACTCCTGCACGATGCCGGTGACCACGCCCATCGCGAAGTTGATGAGGAAGATCCGCCCGAAGAACCGCGTGAGCTGCAGGTAGTGTGCCCGGCCGGTGCGGACCCAGGCGGACTGGAACACAGCCACGACGAGGGCCATGCCGATCGTCAGCGGGACGAAGAGGAAGTGGTAGATCGTCGTGAGGCCGAACTGCCACCGCGACAGGATCAGGGGGTCGAGGATGTCGTTCATGCGGCGCGTCCATGCCGGGTCGCCGCGCGCTGGTGCTGCACGTCAGTTGCTTCCTGTGGAAGGGGGACTTCTGCTGTCACTGGCCGTTGGGACACCTCCACGTTACCGGCCGGACACCTGCTTCGACAAGTTGTAGAGGGCTGAACTGCACGAACGTGCAGGGGCCGTGATCGGCACGACCGTGCGGAACATCGGTGCTGCGTGGACCCTTCCGGAACGACGACAGGCGCCGGGCTCGATGCCCGACGCCTGTCGTCTCCCGACGCTGAGGAACCCCTAGAGGAGGCCCTTCGAAGAGAGGAAGTCCTTCGCGATCTGCGACGCCTTCTCCTTGTCGACGGTGCTCTTCGAGTTGACCTCGATGAGCGCGTCCTCGGTGAGCACCTTGTTCACCTTGTCGATGTCCGCCGCAGCCTTGTCGTCGACCTTCTTCGAGACGACCGGGATGACGTTCTGCGGCAGGATCAGGTTCTCCGGGTCCTTGAGCGAGACGAGGTCGTTCGCCTTGATGCTCGGGTCCGCGGTGTAGATGTCGGCGAGCTGGACGGTGCCGTCCTTCAGCGCCTTGACGGTGAGGGCGCCGCCGGAGTCCTCGATCGCCTTGAAGTCGACGTCCACGCCGTAGACCGACTTCAGGCCCTCGGGGCCGTACGGGCGGGTCTGGAACTCGGAGTTCGCGCCGACGGTGAGCTTGTCGCTGACGTTCTTCAGGTCGGCCAGGCTCGTGACGTCGTTCTTCTCGGAGAACTCCTTCGTCACGGTGTAGCTGTCCTGGTCGGTGGCCTCGGCGGCATCGAGGACCCGCAGCCCGGACGGGAGCGCCTTGGACAGGCCCTCGTCGATCTGGCTGGCGGTCTTCGCCGTCGACTCCTTGTCGAAGTACTGCAGCAGGTTGCCGCTGTACTCGGGCATGACGTCGATCGCGCCCTTCTCGAGCTGCGGGATGTAGATCTCACGCTGGCCGATGTTGAAGTTCCGCTTCACCGTGAAGCCGTCCTTCTCGAGCACCTGCGCGTACATCTCGGCGATGATCTCGTTCGAGTAGTACTGCTGCGAACCGATGACGATGGTCTTCGAGTCGCTCGACGCGCTCGAGCCGCTGTCGAGCGGGTTGCTCGACGCGCAGCCGGTCAGGGCGGCGGCGACGCCCAGTGCCAGCGCTGCTGCGACGCCGGCACGGATCTTTGCTGTGATCACGATGGATTTCCTTCCGGGATGGGATTGCGGGAGCGCTCGCGCGACCCCTGGTGCCGCCGGGCCGACGGGTCGACGGTGCCCTTCGGCACCGCCGCCCGCTGGAGAGCGGCGAACACGATCTCGAACGCGATCGCGAGGGCGATCACGAGGATGGAGGCGCCGAGCATCTCGGCGTAGTCCTGGGTCTTGAGCCCGAGGAAGAAGTAGCCGCCCAGACCACCGGCGCCGACGTACGCGGCGAGCGTGGCGGTCGCGACGACCTGCAGGACCGCGGCGCGGAGGCCGCCGATCAGGAGCGGCAGCCCGAGCGGGATCTCGACCTTCCACAGGATCTGCCACCCGGTCATCCCCTGCGCCTTCGCCGCGTCGACCGTCACCGGGTCGACCGACTCGATGCCCGAGTACGCGCCGGCGAGGACCGACGGGATCGCCAGGATGACGAGGGCCAGGAGCGGTGCCTGCAGCCCGATGCCGAGCAGGAGCCCGAACAGCGAGAGCACGCCGAGCGTGGGGAGGGCCCGGATGCCGCCGGACAGCGCGATCGAGATACCCCGCGCGCGCCCGGTGTGGCCGATCGCGTACCCGATGGGGACCGCGACCACCGCGGCGATGAGGACGGCGAGCAGCGTGATCCAGACGTGCTCCCACACACGACCGGGGATGGCGTTGAAGCCCGTGTAGTTCTGCGGGTCGAAGACCCACCCGAACGCCTGCGCGATGATCACGACGCCACCTCCGCACGCTGCAGCACGCGCCGGGCGGCACGGCGGCTCCGGGGTGCACGACGGGTCCACGGCATGACGAGCCGGCCGAGCAGTACCAGGAGCCCGTCGAGCGCGAAGGCCAGGACGAGCACCATCACGATGCCCGACAGGATCTCCTCGTAGATGCCACGACCGAGGCCGTCCGTGAAGAGCGACCCGAGGCTCTGGATGCCGAGCACCGCGCCGACGGTCGTGAGCGAGATCGTCGACACCGCCACGACCCGCAGCCCCGCGAGCAGGACGGGGCCGGCGAGCGGGAGCTCCACGCGGAAGAAGCGCTGCAGGCCCGAGTACCCCATGGCGGTCGCGGCGGCCTTCGTCCCGGCGTCGACCGAGGTGAGCGCGTCGACGGTCGAGCGCACCATGAGCGCGAGGCCGTAGAGCGTCAGGCTGATGATGAGGTTGACCGGGTCCTGCAGGCCCGTGCCGATCACGGCGGGCAGGGCGACGAAGAGCGCGAGGGACGGGATCGCGTAGAGCAGTCCGGCCAGGGTCACGATGCCGGTGCCGACACCCGCCGCGACCCGGGAACCCCCGGGACGCTGGAGCCGGACGACGAGCCAGCCGATCGGGATCGACAGCAGGAACGCGATGAAGATCGGTGGGATCGCGATCGCGAGGTGCGCGAGCGTGGCGTCACTGATCGTGTCGAGGTTCGACAGGACCCACTTCACCGGGGTCCCCCACCCTGCGCCGGAGCACCCGGGGCGGTGTCACGCGCCCCGGCCTCTGCACCCTGCGGCACGGCGGCTGCCGCGTCCACCACCGTCACCGGACCGGTGAGCACGCCGGCCGCGCGGCCGTCGCCGTCCACCACGATCGGGCCGGTCGGGGTCTGCTCCACCCGGAGCGCCCGCCGACCACGGCCGACGCCGATGAAGTTCGCCACGAACTCGTCCGCCGGCTCGGCGAGGATCTCGGCCGGGGTCCCGAGCTGGGCGATCTCGCCGCCCTTCTTGAGGATGACGACCTGGTCGCCGAGCTTGAAGGCCTCGTCGATGTCGTGCGTGACGAAGACCACCGTCTTGCCGAGCTCGCGCTGCAGCCGGATGAGCTCGTCCTGCAGGTCGTTGCGGACGAGCGGGTCGACGGCGCCGAACGGCTCGTCCATGAGCAGGACGTTCGGGTCCACCGCGAGGCCGCGGGCCACACCGACGCGCTGCTGCTGGCCGCCGGAGAGCTGCGACGGGTACCGGTCCGCGAAGGCCCGGTCGAGCCCGACCGTGTCCATGAGCTCGAGGGCGCGCGCTCGGGCGTCGCCCTTCGAGACACCGGTCAGGAGCGGCACGGTCGCGATGTTGTCGACGACCTTCCGGTGCGGCAGGAGCCCGGCGTTCTGCATCACGTACCCGATGCGCCGCCGGAGCTGCACGGGGTCGACACCGGCGACGTCCTCGTCGTCGATCGACACGGTGCCCGAACTCGGGTCGACCATGCGGTTGATCATGCGGAGGAGGGTGGTCTTGCCGCAGCCGCTGGACCCGACGAAGACCGTCGTGGTGCGGGAGGGGATGACGAGGCTGAAGTCGTCGACCGCCGTCGTGCCGTCCGGGTACGTCTTGCGCACCGAGCGGAACTCGATCATGTGGGTGCCCTTCTGTCCGGAGGTAGCCCGACTCCGACCGAGCGTACACACGCGGTCATCGTCCGGTCCGCGCGGTGACGGCCCATGACGGCTCGCGGACAGCGCGCCCTCCGGACACGACGACGCCCGCGGCTCCTCTTCGGAGCGCGGGCGTCGGCAGGTGGGTCGGCCGGTCGGCCGGGCGGGTCGCGCGCGGCGGCGGGGCCGGGATCCGGTCAGGAGGCGGCGGCCACCGCTTCGAGGTGCGCCCGGCTCATCGTGCGGTACTCCTCGATCAGCGCGGTGTCGGGCTCCGCCCGGTCACGCACGGCGCGCGCGATGACGGCGTGCGCGGACTCCGCGAGGACGACCCACGTGCGCTCGACGCGCTCCCCCGTCGGGAAGTCGAACCGGTCGTGCAGGACCTGCGCGACGGCCGCCCCCAGCGCGGCCATCCGGTCCTCGGCGTCCCCGGTCCCGGTGTCGGCCGGGTCACCGAAGCGGATCGCCCGGAAGCCCGGCTCGGTGCGGTACATCTCGACGGTCGCGTCGATGAGTGCGTCGCAGGCGTCCTGCCAGGTCGTCGCGTCGCTCTCGTCGAGCGCCGTGAGGAACCGCTCGGCGAGCCGCTGCGTGCTCCGGATCGCGAGGGCCTCGACCACGGCGATGCGGTCCGGGAAGTACCGGTAGACCGTGCCGATGGACGCACCGGCGCGCTCCGCGACCATGGCGGTCGTCAGGCGCTCGAAGCCGATCTCGTCGATGACGGCCGCAGCCGCGTCGAGGAGTCCCGCGAGGCGCGCCGAACTGCGGGCTTGGACCGGCTCGTTCCTGAGCAGTGATGATCCCCCCGGCAGTGCGTTCGATACCTCGGTGACGAGCACGTGTTCTCCTCTTGCGCCCGGACGGACGCGGTCATGTGGGATGTGACGGGGCAACTCTCGCAGAGACCGGCTGGAACATCGCTGCGACTCACCACAGCCTCCGACAGCGTGGGATAGTGGACGAATGCCCGACTGGACGCCCCACGAGCCGTCGTTGGCCGAGCCGATCCTGCACCGAGCAGCCCGCATCGAGGACGCCGTACAGGAGTTCCGGGAGCACCGTGCCCGTCGTCGTGGGCTCGTGCCGACCGTCATCCCCTACACCGGGTACGGCGCTCCCGGTTGGATCCGCGTGCTCTGCCGCGTCCTGCTCACCCGGCGGGGGCTCGCCTCGGACGCCTCGTACTACGGCGTGCGCGGCTGGAAGAGCTTCACGAGCGTCGCGGTCGACGACGCCGAGGTCACGGTGACCGCCGGCGGCACGACCCATGTGGTGCAGTCCGACCGCGGCGGCGTCGTCGACGTGAAGGTCCCGATCGACCTCGAACCGGGGTGGCAGACCGTGCGGCTTTCGGCCGGTGGGATGCGCGACGTCGAGGCGGACGTGTTCATCGTCGACCCGGCGACGCGCTTCGGACTCCTGTCGGACATCGACGACACCGTGATGGTGACCTCGCTCCCCCGCCCGATGCTGGCCGCGTGGAACTCGTTCGTGCTCACCGAGCACGCCCGCCGCCCGGTGCCGGGGATGTCCGTGCTCTACGAGCGCATCCTCGCGCAGCACCCCGGCGCCCCCACCGTCTACCTGTCGACCGGGGCGTG
Source organism: Curtobacterium sp. AG1037 (assembly GCF_003349855.1). Lineage (NCBI taxonomy): Bacteria > Bacillati > Actinomycetota > Actinomycetes > Micrococcales > Microbacteriaceae > Curtobacterium > Curtobacterium sp. AG1037. Next base: position 152,521 of record NZ_QQAO01000009.1, read on the forward strand.
GAACGTTGCGCCGACCCTGCAGCGCTTCCTGACCCGCAACATGTACCCGGACGGCACGATGCTGCTCACCGACTGGGGTCCCACCCACGACCGCTTCTTCCGCAGTGGTCAGCAGCACAAGCGCGACAACCTCCGCCGTCTGGCCCGGGACTTCCCCGACGTGCAGTGGCTGCTCGTCGGTGACGACGGACAGCACGACGAGTCCCTGTACGGCGACTTCGCCCGCGAGCACCCGGACAACGTCGCCGGCGTCGCGATCCGGCAGCTCTCCACGAGCGAGGCCGTGCTCGCCGGTGGGCGATCCCGCGCGCAGGAGCGCTCTCGCGACACCGCGGCGCCGTGGGTCTACGCGCCGGACGGTGCCGGGCTCTGGTCCGAGCTCGCCCGGGTCGGTGTCGCCGACGCGGATCCGCAGGCGCCCCTGCCCGGGCCTGAGCCCCGCGCCTGAGCGCTCCTTCAGCGGTCCCCCCGCCGCGGACTGGTGGCGGTGGTTCGATGTGCGCATGAGCACCGCGACGCCGCGCAACCGCATCGAGGACCACGCCCTGATCGGCGACACCTACACCGCAGCCCTCGTCGGCCGGGACGGGACGATCGACTGGGCGTGCCTCCCCCGCTTCGACAGTCCGTCCACCTTCGCCTCGCTGCTGGGGACCGAGGACCACGGACACTGGACGCTCCGACCGAGCGACCCGCACGCGACCGCCGTCCGGCACCACCACCGCGACACCCTCGTGCTCTCGACCGTGTGGACCACGGCGACCGGCGTGGTCGAGGTGACCGAGTTCATGCCGGTCGGCGCGCACCGGGCCGCGATCGTGCGACGGGTCCGTGGCCTGCAGGGCTCGGTCGAGGTCGAGCAGACGCTCCGGATCCGCTTCGACTACGCGCGAGCGCTGCCCTGGGTCCGGCAGATCGGCGGCGACGAGGACCCGGCGCTCCTGGCGACCGCCGGCCCGGGATCGGTGGTCGTCCGCGGCGTCCGCTTCCGCGCGGACGACCACCGGCACACGAACACGACCACCGTGCACGACGGCGAGGTCCTCGACACCGTCCTGACCTGGTACCCGTCCCACCGTGAACCGCCGGCGCCGCTCGACGTCGACACGGCACTGCACCGGGCGGAGCAGTGGTGGCGGGACTGGATGGCGACGGCGCACACCGAGGGGCAGTACGCCGAGGCGAGCCGACGCTCCCTGCTGCTCCTGCGCGCGATGACCCACGGCGAGACCGGCGGCGTCGTGGCGGCCGCGACCACGAGCCTCCCGGAGGACCCCGGCGGAGAACGCAACTGGGACTACCGCTACGTGTGGCTGCGCGACGCGTCGCTCGCCCTGGCGACCCTGATCGCCCACGGCTACCGCGACGAGGCCGCGCACTGGCGCGGCTGGCTGCTCCGCGCGATCGCGGGCGACCCCGCGGACGTGCAGATCATGTACGGCATCGCCGGGGAGCGCGAGCTGCCGGAGCGCACGCTCGAGGAGCTTCCCGGCTACCTCGACTCGACCCCGGTCCGACTCGGCAACGGCGCCTCGACCCAGTACCAGGGCGACGTGTTCGGCGAGGTCCTGGCCGCCCTCCACGACGCCCGTGAGCTCGGCGTCGAGGAGAACGCGGACTCGTGGGCGCTCCAGCGTGCCCTGCTCGGCTACGTCGAGGAGCACTGGCAGGAGCCCGACAACGGGATCTGGGAGATGCGTGGGCCGCGTCGGCACTTCACGCACTCGCGGGCCATGATCTGGGCGGCGTTCGACCGAGGCGTCGCCGCCGTCGAGGAGTTCGGGCTCGAGGGTCCCGTCGACCGCTGGCGGACGCTCCGTGACCAGGTCCGCGCCGAGATCGAGGAACACGGATGGAACGCCGACCGGGGGGCCTTCCGCCAGCACTACGACACCGACGAGGTCGACGCCAGCCTGCTCGTCCTGCCCCAGATCGGGTTCTGCCGTGCCGACGACCCGCGCATGACGGGCACGGTGGCCGCGATCGAGCAGGACCTGCGCGTCGGGGACCACGGCCTCGTCCTGCGCTACCGGACGAGCGCCGGCTTCGACGGGCTCTCCGGCAGCGAGCACCCGTTCCTGGCATGCTCGTTCTGGCTCGTCGAGCAGTACGCGGCCTCCGGGCGGGTCGACGACGCCGAACGCCTGATGGACGTGCTCGTCGGCTACGCGAACGACGTCGGCATGCTCTCCGAGGAGATCGACGTCGCCACCGGGCACCACATCGGCAACACCCCGCAGGTGCTGTCCCACCTGACGCTCGTGTCCGCGGCGGACGCGATCGCGCGGGCCCGCGGCGAGGCGTCCGGGCACCGCACGCGGCTCGCCGTGCACGACGGCGGCACGCGCTCGTGGACGGGCGGCGGCCGCCGGGCCGGCTCGCCCTCCTGACCCGGGCCGCCCCGCACCGGGTCGTTCCGGGCGTACCTGGTGGCCTGTTCCCACCAGGTACGCCCGGTTCCGCTCTGCACATCACTCGCTCTGGGAAGGAACGGGCGGACAGACGGACGGGAGGCGCGGTGCCAGCTGGCACCGCGCCTCCCGTCCGTCAGGGGATGGCGTCCGTCAGGACGTTCGGTCCGTCAGGACGACGAGACCCACTCCGCCGGGCCGCGGGAGCCCGCGCGGTACTCCTCGAGCGGGACCGCACCGGACTTCCAGGCCTCGACGACCGGCTCCACGATCTCCCAGCAGCGCTCCGCGACGTCGCCGCGGATGGAGAGCAGCGGGTCGTCGTGGAAGATGCCGTTGAGGACCTCGCCGTAGGGGGTCAGCTCGCCGTCGTCGAACGTCGACGAGAGCGTGACCTGCCCCATCTCGAACGGGTTGCCGCCGCCGTTCGCCGACACCGACAGCTCGATCTCGTCCGGGTTGAGGACGATGCGCAGCGTGTCCGCCTTCGGCCGACCGGACAGGCCGGAGGGCAGGCGCGTCACGGGCTTGAAGGTGATGAGGACCTCCTTGCGGCTGGCGCCGAGCGCCTTGCCGGAGCGGAGGGTGAACGGGACGCCCTTCCAGCGCGCCGTGTCGACCTCGACCTCGATCTCGGCCAGGGTCTCGGTGCCGCGCGACTTGTCGACCCCGTCCTCGTCCTGGTACGACGGCAGCTCCTTGCCGTCGATGGTGCCCGCCGTGTAGACGGCGCGGCGGGAGGCGATCGTCGCGTCGCCGCCCTTCAGCTCGGTCGACCGGAGCACGCGAGCGAGGGACGAACGGAACTCGACCGCGTCGATGTCCGCCGGAGCGTCCATGGTCACGATGCCGAGGATCTGGAGCAGGTGCGACTGGATCATGTCGACCATCGCGCCGGCCTCGTCGTAGTACTGCGCGCGGTTCTCGAGACCGAGGGTCTCGTCGTAGAAGATGTCGACCTTCTCGATGTTGTCCGCGTTCCAGATCGGTTCGAACAGGCGGTTCGCGAAGCGCAGACCGATGATGTTCAGGACCGTGGTGCGGCCGAGGAAGTGGTCCGTGCGGTGCACGCGCTCCTCGGGGACGAGCTTGAGCACCGTCTCGTTGAGGGCCTTCGCGCTCGCGACGTCGGTGCCGAACGGCTTCTCGAACGCCAGGGTCGTGCCCGCGGGGAGCTCGACCTCCTGCAGCGCCTCGCAGATGTCGGACGCGATCTGCGGCGGCAGGGCGAAGTACAGGATGGGCTCGGCGTCGGCCGCGGCCAGGAGCGCCTCGAGGTGATTCGGGTCGGTCGGGTCGCCCTGGATGAACTGCGTCGACGCGAGGGTGGCGTCGACCTCCTCACCCTTGACGTCCTGCGAGGCGAAGGACTTCGTGACGACGTCCTTCCACTGGTCCTCGCTGCGGGCGCTGCGACCGGTACCGATGAGCTGGACGGGAACCGCTCGACCGCTCTGCAGGAACGTGCCGAGGCCCGGCAGCAGCAGGCGGGAGGCGAGGTCGCCCGTCGCGCCGAAGATGATGAGGGTGCGCTTGTCGGTCACCGGAGGTGAGTCCTTTCGCTGTGGTGGAGGGGGTCCGCTCGAGGCCAAGCCGTGAGCGGGCCGGTTGATTCCCGATCGGTACCGGTTCTGCGCGGATCGATACGGGAGGTCGAGGGGGTACCTACGAGTCTGCTCGGACCAGCTTGCTCGCGTACGGCTGGCCCCGAACGCACTTCGGGCGGCACCGGTGGTGGTGCCGCCCGAAGGTGTCAGGTGCGGTGGGCCGCAGCCCGCCGGGACTCAGTGCCCGAAGTTGCCGCGGTAGTACTCGTAGACCCAGCCCACGAGCGTCACGGTGACGAGCGCGAGCCCGATCGGGACGATCCACAGGCCGGCCGCGAGGCCGAGGAAGCAGACGGCGGTGGAGCCGGCCAGCAGGATCGGCCACCACGACCACGGGCTGAAGTGCCCGAGCTCGGCGTCGCCGTCCTCGATGTTGGCGTCGGCGCGGTCCTCCGGGAGGACTCCGCCCTGCGACGACATGACCTTGCCGAGGTAGAACGCGATGAACGCGCTCATGATGCCGGTGAGGCCGATCGCGACCGTGCCCACCCACTCCGGGCGCCCGTAGTAGAGCATCGCCCAGATGGTGTACGCGGCGTCCGCGAGGATGAAGAACCCGAAGAGGATCCAGAACAGGTTGACGTTGGCGCGCATCGCCTTACTTCACCTCGCCCTTCGCGGCGTCGTAGGTCGGAGCGTCCGGTGCGTCCTTCGCAGGACCCACACCGATCGGCACACCCGCTTCGGGGTGGTTCAGGTCGAACGCCGGGGACTCGGAACGGATCCGCGGGATCGACGTGAAGTTGTGCCGCGGCGGCGGGCAGCTGGTCGCCCACTCGAGCGAGCGGCCGTAGCCCCACGGGTCGTTCACGGCGACCTTGGGTGCGTTCCGGGCGGTGACGTAGACGTTGAAGATGAACGGCAGGAACGAGATCGCGAGGATCATCGAGCCGATCGTCGACAGCTGGTTCATCCAGGTGAACCCGTCGTTCGGCAGGTAGGTCGCGTAGCGACGCGGCATGCCGATGACGCCCAGCCAGTGCTGGATGAGGAACGTCGTGTGGAAGCCGATGAACAGGAGCCAGAAGTGGATCTTGCCGAGACGCTCGTTGAGCATCTTGCCGGTCCACTTCGGCCACCAGAAGTAGAAGCCCGAGAACATCGCGAACACGACGGTGCCGAAGACCACGTAGTGGAAGTGCGCGACGACGAAGTACGAGTCGGACACGTGGAAGTCGAGCGGCGGCGACGCCAGGATCACACCGGTGAGACCACCGAACGTGAAGGTGATGAGGAAGCCGACGGCCCACAGGAGCGGCGTCTCGAACGTGACCGAACCGCGCCACATCGTGCCGACCCAGTTGAAGATCTTCACGCCGGTCGGGACCGCGATGAGCATCGTCATGAGCGAGAACCACGGGAGCAGGACGCCACCGGTGACGTACATGTGGTGCGCCCACACCGTGACCGAGAGGGCCGCGATGGAGATGGTCGCGTAGACGAGGGTCTTGTACCCGAAGATCGGCTTGCGGCTGAAGACCGGGAAGACCTCGGACACGATGCCGAAGAACGGCAGCGCGATGATGTACACCTCGGGGTGCCCGAAGAACCAGAACAGGTGCTGCCAGAGCAGTGCCCCGCCGTTGGCCGGGTTGTAGATCTGAGCGTCGAACACACGGTCGAGACCGAGGCCGAACAGCGCGGCGGCGAGGACCGGGAAGGCCATCAGCACGAGCAGCGAGGTCACGAGGGTGTTCCACGTGAAGATCGACATGCGGAACATCGTCATGCCGGGCGCACGCATCGTGATGATCGTCGTGATGAAGTTCACCGCGCCGAGGATCGTCGAGAAGCCCGTCATGCCGAGGCCGAAGACCCAGAGCGTGCCACCGAGACCCGGTGTGAACGTCGTGTCGCTCAGTGGCGCGTAGGCGAACCACCCGAAGGACGCGGCGCCCTGCGGGGTGAGGAAGCCACCGACCGCGATGAGCGAGCCGAACAGGTAGAGCCAGAAGGCGAACCCGTTCAGACGCGGGAAGGCGACGTCCGGCGCACCGATCTGCAGCGGCATGATCGCGTTCGCGAAGCCCGAGAAGAGCGGCGTCGCGAACATCAGCAGCATGATCGTGCCGTGCATCGTGAAGAGCTGGTTGTACTGCTCCTTCGTCGCGACCACGTGCAGGCCGGGCTCGAAGAGCTGGGCACGGATGACCAGCGCCATCACACCCGCGAGCAGGAAGAAGACGAACGAGGCGATCAGGTACATGTACCCGATGGTCTTGTGGTCGGTGGAGGTGATCCACCGGACGATGATGTTGCCCTTCCGCCCGACCTTCGACGCCTGGAAGTCCGGCGTCGAGGGCCTGGTCGGCTGGCCGACGAGTGACGTTGTCATCAGACGAGCCCCTACTTGTTCTCGCTCGACGCCTCGACCGGCGCCTTGTTGTTCGGTTCGTTCGTGTTGGTGTCGTACTCGTTGCCGAGCAGACCGACCTTGCCCTGCTCGCGCAGCGTGCCGAGGTACTTCTCGTAGTCCGAGTCGGACACGACCTTGACCTGGAAGAGCATCAGCGAGTGGTACTCACCGCAGAGCTCCGCGCACTTGCCCTGGTACGTGCCGATCTTCTGCGGGATGAAGTACTCGTAGTTCGTCTTGCCCGGGAGCATGTCCTTCTTGTAGAGGAAGTCGATGATCCAGAACGAGTGGTCGACGTCGCGCGAGCTGAGCTCGATCTTGACCTTCTTGTCGACCGGCAGGTACAGCGTCGGCAGCTGGGACTCGTCGATCGAGCCGTTGCCGTTCTCTTCTTCCTGGGCCTGGATGCCCTGGTAGTAGACGCTGTCCTCGGGGTTGTCCTTGTCGATGTAGTTGAAGTCCCACGCCCAGCGCTTGCCGTAGACGTGGATCGTCGCGTCGGGGTCCGTGAAGGGCTTCTCGATCGCGGACTGGTCCTTGGCGGTGAAGGCGAAGAAGCCGAGCACCAGGATGAGCGGCACGATCGTGTAGAAGATCTCGAGCGGCATGTTGTACCGCATCTGCACCGGGAGGCCCGTCTGGCCCTTGCGGCGGCGGTAGACGATCGCGGCCCAGATGATGAGGCCCCAAACGATGAGACCCACCGCGAGCAGGACGACCCAGCTGGTGGTCCACAGGCCGACGATGCGGCTCGTGTGGTTCGTGACGTCCTTCGTCTCCTCCGTGCCGGGGAGCCACCCGTTCAGCTGCTGCTGCGAGCAACCAGCCAGTGCGATGACCAGACCGACGGCCACCGGGACGGCCGCCCAACGTATACGGCGATTCGAACGCACTGTTACCTCTCGGAAGACGTGGCAGGGAACCGAGCGCGCCAAGGCGGCTCATTGCTGGTTCCCAGCTTGGTTGGAACACTCCTAGCTTACTCGCAGCTCGCCGACACTCGTGCACACGGGGCCCGCTCGGCGGTCGATCCGGGGCCCGGACTCGCACGCCGGACACCGATCTCCGCGCGGCTTTCCCCCGGTCCCGCGCGCCGACACCCCCCACGGACGACGAGCGGGGAGCGACCAGATCGGTCGCTCCCCGCTCGCGTGTCGATCACGGGTGTTGGACACCCGGAACCGACGACGCCGGTCCCGACAGCGTCAGTGGAAGCTGTCGCCGCACGCGCAGCTGCCCTGCGCGTTGGGGTTGTCGATGGTGAAGCCCTGCTTCTGGATGGTGTCCTCGAAGTCGATGGTTGCGCCATCGAGGTACGGGACGCTCATCTTGTCGACGACGACCTCGACCCCGCTGCCGAACTCGGCCGTGGCGTCGCCGTCGAGCAGGCGCTCGTCGAAGTAGAGCTGGTAGATCAGGCCCGAGCACCCGCCGGGCTGGACCGCCAGGCGCAGGCGGAGGTCGTCGCGGCCCTCTTGCTCGAGCAGGCTCGCCACCTTCGCCGCGGCCGTGTCGCTGAGCGCGACGCCGTGCGAGCGTGCGTCCGTCGCCGGTGCGTTGTCGATGATGGTGTCGCTCATCGCGCGTCTCCCTCCGGGCGGTGACGATCACCGCGCCTGGTCACGATTGTAAGCACGCCGGCCGACAGCGCGAGCATCGCTCCACAGTCCGGCTCGCGAGCCGGCGACGGACGGACGGGAGGCACGTGGCGGGCCCGCCACGTGCCTCCCGTCCGGTGCGGCGTCAGCCGCGCGACGCCAGTCGCGCCAGCAGGATCGTCTCGGACGCGATCGCGCGGTGCAGGACGCCGAGGTGCTGCGACTCGTTCGGGCTGTGCGCACGGGTGTCCGGGTCCTCGACGCCGGTCACGAGGATCTGCGCGTCCGGGAACTCCGCGGCCAGGTCGGACACGAACGGGATCGAGCCGCCGATGCCCTGCTCGACGGCGGGGTTGCCCCAGCCCTCCTGCATGGCCGTGCGGGCTTCCTGCACGGCCCAGCCGGCGGTGTCGACGAGGAAGCCGTCGCCCGTGTCGACCTCGGTGAGCTCGAGCCGTGCACCGAACGGCACGTGCGCGCGGAGGTGGCGCTCGACGGCTGCGTACGCGTCGGTGGCCGACTGCCCGGGGGCGACGCGGACCGAGACCCGTGCGGAGACCGTCGGCAGGAGGGTGTTCGAGGCGTTCGCGACGCTCGGGACGTCCAGGCCGGTGACCGTGATCGACGGCTGGAACCACATGCGGGACAGCACCGGGCCGGTGCCGACCGGCTGCACGCCCTCGAGGAGCGCGGCGTCGGAGGCGAGCTCGGCGTCGGAGCGCTCGGGGACGTCGGCCTCGTACGCCGTGAGTCCCTCGACCGCGACCGAACCGGCGTCGTCGTGCAGCGAGGCGAGCAGGCGGGCCATCGGGATCATCGCGTCGGGGGCCGCTCCCCCGAACATGCCGCTGTGGCTGGCGTGCTCGAGCGTGGTCAGGGTGAGCTTGAACGTGACGTTGCCGCGCAGCGAGACCGTGATGGAGGGGACCTCGGCCGACCAGTTGTCGCTGTCCGCCACGACGATGACGTCGGCGGCGAGGTGCTCCTTCTGCTCGCGCAGGAACGTGCGGAACGACCGGGAGCCGAACTCCTCCTCGCCCTCGACGAACAGCACGACGCCGAGGTCGAGGTCGTCGCCGAACTGCGCGTGCAGGGCCCGGAGCGAGGCGATGTGGGTCATCACGCCGGCCTTGTCGTCCGAGGCGCCGCGGCCGTAGAGGCGGTCGCCGCGGAGGGTCGGCTCGAAGGGCGGGGTCTCCCAGAGTGCGTCGTCGCCCTGGGGCTGCACGTCGTGGTGCGCGTAGAGCATCACGGTGGGCTTGCCGTTCCGGGCCGGGCGGACCGCGAGGACCGCGGGCTGGCCGAGTTCGACGTCTGCGGCGCCGTCGGCGGCTGCGGTGCCGGTGGCGGCGTCGTTGTCGGTGGTCGGGGTGTCCGCGCTCGGGGTGTCGCCCTCGACGGCCGAGCGGACGATGCGGACGGCGTCGTCGGCGAAGACCCCGGTGGAGCGCGCCAGGTCCGCGACGGCCTCGGCGCTCGCCTGCACGTTCGCCGGGTCGAAGGCCGACCAGGAAACCGACGGCAGCCGGACCAGGGCGGAGAGGTCCGCGATCGTGGTCGGCAGCGCCCCCTGGACGTGTTCGCGCAGGGCGTCGAGGAGCGCGGGGTCGGTCGCGGTGCTGTGCTGGTCGGTGTCGGTCATGTCCCGTAATCTAGAGGACGATCCAGCACGCAACCGCAGTCAGGAACGCACCGTGGCGAAGGCAGCCCCCAAGACCAACACGACCGTCAACCCCTCCGAGGAAGAACTCCTCGTCGAGCAGGGCAAGGGTCGCCCGACGCCGTCGCGTCGCGAGCGTGAGGCAGCCAACCGCCGTCCCCTCGTCGGCAACAGCCCGCAGGACAAGAAGGCCGCGCGCGCCCGGCTGAACACCGAGCGCGAGAAGGCCCGCGTCGGCATGGCCAACGGCGAGGAACGGTACCTGCCCGCCAAGGACAAGGGCGAGCAGCGCCGGTTCGTGCGCGACTGGATCGATGCGCGCTGGAACGTGGGCGAGGTCATGATGCCCGTGCTCGTGCTCTTCCTGATCCTCGGCTTCGCCGCTGCGCAGACCGTGATCGCGTCGTACGCGCTCCTGATGGTCTGGGCGTTCGTGGCGCTGTTCGTGCTCGACTGCATCGTGCTCTGGCTGTCCCTGCGCAAGAAGCTCACCGCGAAGTTCGGCGAGATGCAGCGCGGGACCTTCCTCTACATCCTGACCCGGGCGTGGCAGCTGCGCTTCCTGCGCCTGCCGAAGCCGCAGGTGCGCCGCGGGCAGTACCCCGCGCTGTAGTACGAGCCGCTCCCTCGAAGCGCCGTCCGGTCCACCGGACGGCGCTTCGTCGTTCCCGGGGCGAGGTTGTTTCGGCGTCCGGTGCGTCGATGGAGCAGAAGACGTCGCATTCCCCGGTCTTGGCGTCAGGGGGTGGTTGCAACACCTTGAGTTCGAGGTGGTGGCGTGGGGTGTTTCTTCGCGAGCAGCAGCAGGTGTTCTGGTCGGCGATCCGGTCGGGTG